>JANNWE010000311.1:0-1937 GCA_031414675.1 Cytophagaceae bacterium | reverse complement strand
CAACGAAATTAAACAAAAAACATAGAACTTTGAAACTGAAAACAGGAACAAATGCAAATAGAAGAAATTTATAGTATATTTAAAGAAAGCAAAGGAATAACAACGGATACCAGAAAGATTGGCAAAGGACAACTTTTTTTTGCTTTGAAAGGGGAAAAGTTCAATGCAAATGACTTTGCAGAAAAAGCATTGGCCGCTGGTGCCACTTATGCCGTAGTAGATGAAATAGAACATGCTCAAAATCCGCAGTGCATTTTGGTAGATAATGTTTTAGAAACCCTGCAAAAATTAGCAAATTACCATAGAAAAACGTTTGAAATACCTGTTATTGGCTTGACGGGGTCTAATGGAAAAACCACGAACAAGGAACTTTTGACAAGGGTTTTAAGTAAAAAATATAAGGTTCATGCTACCGTCGGAAATCTAAATAATCATATTGGTGTACCTCTGACTTTACTTGAAATGCCCTCAGATACAGAAATTGCGGTTATTGAAATGGGAGCAAACCACCAGAAAGAAATAGCTCTGCTCAGTGCTATTTGCGAACCTAATTATGGTTTTATTACGAATTTAGGGAAGGCTCATTTAGAAGGTTTTGGCGGGGTAGAAGGGGTAAGGATTGGCAAAGGCGAATTGTATGATTTTTTAAAATCTACAAACGGAACAATATTCGTAAATCAAACGGATGAGGCCTTGGTAAGTTTAGCTAAGGAGAAGAATGTGATGTTGGTTGTTTACTATGGCAATAATGAATTCTCGCTAAAAATGACTAGTGAAAGCCCTACTGTAGCTTTTTCAATTCCCCAATCCGATAAGATATATACTACTCACATTGGTGGAAAGTATAACTTTGATAATATGCAAACGGTATTTGCAATTGGTAAATTTTTTGGTATCAACGACGAAGATGCTGCAGAAGCGATAGCGGCCTACAATCCCGACAACAATCGTTCGCAGGTAATAGAAAAAGGAAGTAACTTGTTTTTGATGGATGCATATAATGCCAATCCGTCGTCGATGGCTGCAGCCATAAACAATTTTGGTAACCTGCAAACCGAAAAACAAAAAGTAGTTATTTTGGGAGATATGTTTGAGATGGGAGAATATAGCCAAATAGAACACGAAGCAATAGGAAAATTGGTAGCTGAAAAGGGCTTTGATACGGTGGTATTATTTGGTGAAAACATGAAGCACGCCTTGGTGCATTTACCCTCTTCTTTTTACTTTACTGATAAATTTTCTTTACATAACTGGCTGATGGACAAAGGCTTTCAGCATACGTATTTCTTGGTAAAAGGCTCTAGGGGCGTGGGCTTGGAGAGTGTTTTGGGCGTTATGTGAGGCTTTGGGTTGATTTTAATTATTAAAAATTAAAATAACAGTATTGCTTTTTTATATATTTGATAAAGACTTGGAAAATTATGAAAATGGACAGAGGTTTTCATTGGGCTGGGAAGTTTGAAGACAATGAAGAAAGATTAAAAGAGTATTGGTCAAAAACTACAGTTAGAGAAAGATTACAGGCTACTTTTTACCTGAATTCAGTAGCTTACAATTTTGACATTAACAATCCCCCCCGAATGGATAGGACGGTATTTTCTATGAGAAAAAATAATTAAATGCGCAATATTTTTAATGCTGATTTTCGTGATTTTATTCAAGCACTAAACGACGCTTCAGTGGAATATATGTTGGTTGGAGGATATTCTGTAGTTCTTTATGGGTATTCAAGAACCACCGGAGACTTGGATATTTGGGTTAAAACAAGTGAAGAGAATTTTAAAAAATTACAGCTTGCCTTTAAGAAATTTGGCATGCCAATGTTTGATTTAACACTTTCAAAATTTCAAGATACTATTAATTTCGATGTATTTATATTTGGACGTCCTCCCGTTTCTATAGAAATATTGACTGTAGTAAAAGGATTACAGTTTGAA
>JANNWE010000310.1:0-6818 GCA_031414675.1 Cytophagaceae bacterium | reverse complement strand
ACTCATTTATTTTATAGCTATAACACCTAATGAAAGTAGATGGTCTGTATGGGGGCAGCAGCGAGAGGCCAACTCACTTATAAAGGCATATTGCCAATCAAAGAAATATCTTCAATTTATTGATACGGAGCAAATTTTTTTAGATGAAAAAGGGTTACCGATAAAAGAGTATTTTAGAGGAGACAAACTTCACCTTACCCAGAAAGGCTATGACATTTGGGCAGCTACAATTAAAAAAAAATTAGACGAAACACTTAAATAATATATGAAAATCTTATTTTTATTCTTGGCAAGTTTGACTGTTTTGGGGCAAAAAAAAACAGAAGATTATAAATTTCTGGTGGGCAATTATTCAAAAAAAGGTGCAGAAGGCATTTATTATTGTAAATATAATCCAAACACCAATACTGCTAAAATTGTAAGTCACTCTCCAGCTATTGAAGACCCTTCGTTTTTAGCGATAAGTAAAAATCAGAAAAATGTGTATTCTGTTAGCGAAACTGACGGTGGAAGTGCGGTAGCTTTAGATTTTGATATAGTGAAGGGAGATTTTAAAGTCAAAAATTTGGTTAAATCTGGTGGTGCACACCCTTGTCATATTGTTTTAGACAAAACAGGTAAATGGGCTTTTACTGCGAATTATTCCGGAGGGAGTGTGGGGGTTCTTCCAATAAAAAACGATGGAACTTTAGGCGAACCCGTACAATCCATACAACACTATGGCAGTGGTCCTAATAAAAGCAGACAGGAAAAACCACATGTACATTCCGTAAACATCTCATCGGACAATAAACAACTTTTTGTAGTTGATTTAGGCATAGACGAAATAAAAGCTTATGATTTTAATGCAACTAGTGGAAAATTAAAAGAGGCCTATTCTGTTAAACTTAGCTCAGGTTCAGGCCCAAGACATTTCACTTTTCATCCTACACTTCCATATGCATATGTAATTCAAGAACTCACTGGAAAAGTTACAACGTTTTCTTATGTATTGGGAAAGCTGGAAATTTTAGAGGAAGTAAGTACTTTACCTTCCAATTTTACTGGAAAAAACGCTTGTGCTGATATTCATATTTCACCAGATGGTAAGTTTTTATATGGTTCCAATAGATTTTTTGATAAAATAGTTATGTTTCAAATAGATCAAAAATCTGGGCTTTTGACACAGGTTAATCAAACAGAAGTGGCCGGGAAAACCCCTAGAAATTTTGGGATTACACCAGATGGAGCATATCTGTTTGTAGCCAATCAAGATTCTGATAACATTGTAATTTTTAAAAGAGATGTTAAAACTGGATTACTTACCAATATGGGAAAAGATATAAATATTTCCATGCCTGTGTGTATTAAATTTTTGAAGTAATTGATTTTTTTTAATTTGAATAAACAAAAAAGTATAGCTATTAATGCAAAACATTTGTGCAATTTTTGATATAGGTAAGACCAATAAAAAACTATTAGCTTTTAATGAAAACTATGAAGTAGTTTATGAAAAGCAAACGAGTATTTTAGAGATTTTAGACGAAGAGGGCGATGCTTGTGATGATTTAATGGCATTAAATCTATGGATTAAAAAAGAATTTGAAGTTTTAAAAAGCATGCCTTCTTTTGCAATAAAAGCCCTCAATTTTTCAGGTTATGGGGCTTCTTTAGTTTACTTGGATAAAAATGGTAATGCTGTAGGACCCATCTATAATTATCTCAAAAAGTTTCCAATAAAGTTAAAAGAAGAGTTTTGGGCAAAATATAATGCAGATGATAAGTTTTTTAAATCAGTTGCATCCCCAGATTTGGGAATGTTAAATTCAGGAATGCAATTGTATTGGCTAAAAAACCACAAAACTGATTTATATAAAATCACTAAATATGCTTTGCATTTCCCTCAATATTTGAGTTTTTTGTTTTCTAATTTACCTAAGGCTGAATTTACCAGCATTGGTTGTCATACAGGCATTTGGGATTTTGATAATTGGAAATATCATGAATGGCTTGAAAAAGAACATCTTCATGCAGCATTGTTGTCACCTATTGATGCAAAAGACTGCACAAATATAAATGATCTTTGTATAGGCCCAGGTATTCATGACAGTTCTGCTGCATTAGTTCCTTACTTAAAAACTAATAACGAACCCTTTGTGCTTATTTCTACGGGCACTTGGTGTATAAGCATAAATCCATTTAATGAAATGCCTTTGACAGACCAAGCTTTAAAATCTGATTGTTTAAATTTCATTAGCTTTGAAGGAAAGATAGTCCGTGCTTCTCGGTTGTTTTCTGGAAATGAACACGGGCGTCAAGTAAAGCATTTATCTGATTATTATGGAATGTCTGAAGAATATTATAAAAGCATTACGTTTAATTATAAAACCGTTCAATGGCTAAGGAGAAATCATAAACAAGTAATACCAGAGCAAACAGAATTAGGGGGATTGAAAGACTGCCCATTTGTGGAGCGAAATTTAAATGCATTTAGAAGTTTTGATGAAGCTTATCATCAATTTGTGATGGATTTAGTTGCACAACAGATAGCTTCTACTAAACTCACAATAGGATTGGTTTTCCCTAAAAAAATATTTGTGGATGGAGGATTTTCAAAAAATGAAATTTTTATGAGTTTGCTGGCTGAAGCATTTTTTAATGTGGAGGTATATGCTTCAGAAGTTGCTCAAGCATCTTCTTTAGGGGCGGCAATGGTAATTTCAGATAATTGGACTAAGAATGAACTTGCTATTTCGGCTCTAAAACTTAAGAGATTTTTTTGATTTTTAGTTTTTATACTGTAATTTAAAAATTATTGGCCTATTATTTGAGTCAATTGTAGACTTTTCAAATAATATTAGTATAAAAACTATAGTACAAATGTGATTTTAAAATACAAAAGTTTTCGAATGAAAAATTTTTTGAATACTCACTTATTTTTATTTTTTTGCAACCTAACATAATATACAAACGTATATTTTATAGTATTGAAAGAGTCGACACCAAATTCTGAAGAATTAAGGGCTATTTTGGAAGGATGTCTTAAATCTGACCGAAAAAGTCAAGAATTGCTATACAAGCAGTTTTTTGGTTTTGGCATGGGTGTCTGTTTGCGATATGCCAAAAGTAAAGATGAGGCATTGGAAGTTTTAAATGATAGTTTTCTTAAAATATTTAATAAATTAGAAAGTTTTGATTTTAGTAAACCATTTATAGTTTGGATAAAGAGAATAATAATTAACACTGCTATAGACAATTATAGGAGTCAACAAAAACATTATTTTCATCAAGAAATTGAAGAGTTACAAAATGTAAATAGCGATGAAGAAACTGCTGAAGAAAAGTTGAATTATGAAGATTTATTAAATCTTGTGAAGAGACTTCCTTATTCTTATCAATTAAATTTTAATTTATATATAATTGAAGGTTATACGCATGACCAAATAAGCAAATTAATGGAGATATCTGCTGGCACATCAAAGTCAAATGTATCTCGTGCAAGAGAAATGTTGCGAAAAATGATTGAGAAAAAAGATTTAGATAAAATTAGGTTTTTATGAAAAATAATAATGACCTATCAGACAAAGAATTTGATGATTTGTTTCGTCAAAGTGCGGAACAGGTTAATGCTAATGTTTGGCCTGATGCTTGGTCAAAAATGGAAGAAAAACTAGATGCAAAAGATAAGAAAAGACGCATTTTTTTCTTTTGGAGATGGGCAGCTGCAGTGTTAATTATTTCTGGTTTCGCTACTTTTTCTACTTTTATTGTAAAAACAGAAAGCAATTTAGCCTCGGAAAAGAGAAAGTTAAATGATGATTCAAGCATAAAAAAAACTAAAAATTCTCAGAATACCGAGAACCCCAGTTTAGATATTGCAAAAATAAAATCAAATTCAAAGGAAATAGAGCAATTGGGTAGTAGGGAACCTACAAAAAAAGTACAAAATAATTTAAGCACAATTTCTAATCCAGATAGTAAAAGCATTTCCAGTTTGAAAAAAACTACTAAAAATGGGTTTTTAAGGAAAAAGAAGGAGGCAATTTATGAGGAAAAAGAAAAATTTGTTAATCCAAACATAGAAAAAATTATAGAGGAAAACGCTGGCAAAGTGGCTATTGTTAATTCCAAAAACGAATTGCTAGGTCCAGTAGAAAAAAAGGAACTTGATATAGACAAAGTAGAAAGTATAAACTCAGAAATAACAACTAAAACCAATAATCCAGATAAAGCTTCTAATGCATCAGAATTTGATACGGTTATTGTAGCGAAATCTGATGCTAAAGTTATAGCTACGGATCAAAATTCAGCTTTAATTCAAAATTTGCCCAATTCAATAAAAAAGAGTAAATCTGTTTTTAGAAAACTTTCTTTTAATGTTGGCCTCTCGCCTGATTATAGTATGGTTACAAATTCTAATTTAGGAGGTATGGGTAACAATTTTCAGTTTTTATTAGCGTATAATTTCACAGAGAAGCTTCAGGTAAAAGCTGGAATTATGAGGTCTATGAAATATTATGACGCGAAACCGGAAGATTATGCGTGGCCAATAAAATGGGGAATACCTTCTTCTCCTTTAACAGGAATTTCTGCGGCTTGTCGTATGATTGATATTCCAATAGTTTTAAGTTATCAATTGTTTTCTAAAAATAGAAATAGTGTTTATTCTTCTTTGGGTGTTACCAGCTACAAAATGTTGAACGAAAAATATGATTATAATTATGAAAACAATGAAGATCCAAAAATTAAATGGAGAAAGTGGGAAGGTAACACAGGAATGTATGGGTGGGGTGTAATAAATTTTGCACTTGGATATCAAAGGAGGGTTTATAAAAAATTAAGCCTTCAGTTTGAGCCATTCGTTAAAATGCCTATTAAAAATGTTGGTTTTGGAAAGGTTAAACTACTCTCCACAGGTATGTTTGTAAATCTCCATATGCCTTTTTCAAAAAATTAGTACAACTTAATTCTAATTTCTTTCGTAATAGTTTAAAATTAAAACAAAATATATGGATAACAAGAGTATTAATCGAGGAGAGTTTATTAAAGGTTTAGGAATGTCTGCAAAGGCACTAATGGCTTTTTATTGTATTGGAGCCATATCGGCTTGCGAAAAAACAGAAGAAACAGCAGTAAAACCGGTAGTTTCTACTCCTCCAGTAACTACACCACCTGTAACCACCCCACCAGCAAATACTGGAGTAAATGGAACAACAACTGGAGCGGTAATAAACTTTAGTTTAGATTTTTCCAATAAAGATTTTAGTAAGCTTCTAACTATAGGAGAATTTGTGATAGTTGGAGATGTTTTGGTGGCCAATGCCAACGGTACTTATATTGCACTCTCAAAAGAATGTACTCATCAAGGTACAACTGTAGATTTTAGAAGTAAAGAAGGTGATATTAGATGTTCAAACCATGATTCACAATTTAAAATAGACGGATCTGTAAAAAAAGGCCCAGCTGTTAAAAGTTTAGTTGCTTACAAAGCCTCCTTTGATGCTGCAACAAAAATTTTAAAAGTAAGCTAAAAAATATTTTGTACAAATTCCCTATACCCTAAAATAACTTATAAAACTATGATTCGCTCTACACTTATTTATTTCTTCATGTTGGTGAGCTTTCTTGCCAATGCACAAATTTCAGCTGCAGACAGTCTATTAATGGATTTGACTAGTACAGAAAAAGTTAAGTCTGAGAGTCTTTTACCCGATAGAATGTTGATAACCCAAAGGATGCTTTGGGGCCAAAATGGCTTGTATCGGAAAGTGGGTATTGCTCCCAGAGTTTTAACCAGCGAGTCTAGAGAAAAAGAATTAAAAATTAGACGAACTATGTTTCGGTTACACCAAGGAATTGGTTTGGCCACAGCAGGAGCAATGATTGCTCAAGGTTTTATTGGTTCTAGACTATATAAAGAAGGCGGTAAAATAAAGGAATTACATGAAAATATGGCTACAGGAATTAATATTGGATATGCCACTACTGCCTTAATGAGTTTTACCGCTCCTCCACCATTTATTAACAGAAAGAAATTTGACAATATTAAGCTTCATAAAATCCTTTCTTATGTTCACTTATCCGGTATGATTACTACAAACGTGCTTGCAAGAAGAATAGAAAATAACTATACGGTAAATAAGCCTTTACATAGAGCGGTTGCGTTTGGAACTTTTGGAGCCTATGCCTTAGCTATAGCCTCTATAAAAATGGAATTTTAATAATATTTTAATAGTAAAACCATGAAAAATTTAGGAATCGTATTGTTGATAATGTTTGTTGCAGTAAAAAGTTTTTCTCAAGATAAAAGAAAAATTGAAGCGGATAAAAAACCTTCAAAAGTAGAATATGCTATGAAACACCCTCTGCATTCTTGGGAGGCAGTTTCAAAAGAAGGCAAATCCATCATTGTATTTAATGATAAATCTCAAAAAATTGAAGCGGTAGCCGTTATTATTCCTATTAAATCATTTGATAGTGGCAATTCAAACAGAGACTCCCATGCAATTGAAGTTTTAGAAGCTCTAAAATTCCCTAACGTTACTTTTTCAGCTTCAAGTATTCAAGAAAGTGGAAGTGAACTACTTGTAAAAGGAAATCTTAGTTTTCATGGGGTAACTAAACCATTGGAGTTGAAAGTTCAACAGGCCATTTCTAAAACCAGTATAAAAATATCAGGAGATTTTGCAATTAACATGACAGATTTTAATGTAGATCCACCGGGGTTAATGGGTTTAAAAACGGAAGAAAAAATTGCTTTAAAGTTTGTTATGGTTTTCAATTTGTGATTCCTTATAATTATACTTCATCATTGTTTAAGCTGGTTGATGAAATCATTT
>JANNWE010000309.1:0-4084 GCA_031414675.1 Cytophagaceae bacterium | reverse complement strand
ACTCATTTATTTTATAGCTATAACACCTAATGAAAGTAGATGGTCTGTATGGGGGCAGCAGCGAGAGGCCAACTCACTTATAAAGGCATATTGCCAATCAAAGAAATATCTTCAATTTATTGATACGGAGCAAATTTTTTTTTAATTGTAGCTGCCCAAATGTCATAGCCTTTCTGGGTAAGGTGAAGTTTGTCCCCTCTAAAATACTCTTTTATCGGAAACCCTTTTTCATCTAAAAAAATTTGCTCCGTATCAATAAATTGAAGATTTTTCTTTGATTTGCAATAAGCCTTTATAAGTGAGTTGGCCTCTCGCTGCTGCCCCCATACAGTCCATCTACTTTCATTAGGTGTGATGGCTATAAAATATATGGTTTGTTTTTTGTATTTTTTTCTTACAATTTTCTCAAATCCCTTAAATAAACCTAATACTTCTCGAGGAGTTTTATCATTTTTTCCACCAATAATATCATTTCCTACAAATACTAATAAAGCTTTAAATTTATGTGGATACACTAGCCTCTTTGTATAAACCAATATATCTTGAAAATTAGAACCTCCAAATCCTCTTTGAATAGGGGAATAAGGATTTAAGTCTTCAGAAATTGTATTCCAAAACTTAATGCTGGAGCTACCAACCAGTAATATGGACTTATCGCTATAAACGGATTCTTTGTCCTTTTTTTCTAATTGTTGAATTTCAGTTTCCCATTTTCTTGATCCGTCTTCAAATTTTCTTGTTGGAGAACAAGAAAATAGAAATCCAATAAAAAATAAGCATAAAATTTTTTGCATTTATATAGGAGAATAATTGATTGGCAATTTATGATAAATTAAAGAATAAAGAAACAGACACTTCTAATTTTAAGGAGAGAATTCAAAATAAAAGTAAATAAATCAAAAGGCTTCACCAATAGTTGCATAAAAATTACCCTTATTGTATGGAGATAAAGCGTAATCAATTCTTAGATTTAAATGGTTTTTTGTTGCTATTCGTAATCCCCCTCCATAAGTATATTTAGGTTTATTAAATCGAATTAAATCAGATTGATTTCCTAAAAACCCTAATGAACTAAAGGCCACCAAGCCTAATACTTTCCAAACCTCTTGTCGAATTTCTGTTTGCAATAATACCAAATTTTTATCTCTGAAATAGCCTTCAAATACTCCTCTCATCTTGGTTTGTCCTCCTAAATACGCCAATTGGTTAAAAGGTACATCTCCAATGTTAGATGCCACAAAATAGTTATTTGCCCAAACCGTTTTTTTACTTAGGCTTTTGTAATGCGTTATATCCATTACAATTTTAGTAAATTCTCTATTTGATCCAAAAATTTTAGAAGAAGGCACTACATAAAACTCTGCAAAAATCCCTTTTCTTGGATAAAATACCATATCCCGGGTATCTTTTAAAATGCTTATTCCTAAGCCAGATGTTCGAGAATAATCACTGCCATTAATTTTACCAGTGGAAAGCTCTCCTCCAGCAATTGTACCAGTAACATTATAATTTTCATAATTAATTCTTAAACCCAGATAGGTAGAGGGACGGACCAATTTAGAAGCTAAAAAACGAAATCTAAAATAATCTACGTCATATTTTTCGTCTAAAACTTTGTTTTCTCCAACACCTGAGTAAAGATAATTAAATCTGTACCAACCATTTTCTGATGAGAAGTAATACCCATTGTTTTTTGTGAAAATTTTAAAAGGAAGAAATATTAATATTTGCTTATTTTGAGTGAAAGTAGTTCCAAAAGAAATTTGAGATGGATTAGCATCTTTTTTGTCTTTTGCAAATCCAAAACTCGCAACTCCTCCGACGCCTCCACCCCACCTAGTTTCAGGTAATCTAAATACCACTGGCAAGGCAATTATACTTTTATTTCGTAACCATTTTTTTGTGGAATCTTGAGCAATGGAATTATAAAATAGAAAAATGAAAAAAACAGAAAATAAAGTAAGCTTCATTCAAAAATGATTAAAAACTATATTTACGAAATATAGTAGTAATAAGTTGAAACTAAAATCAATTGTTTTCAAAAATAGGCTCAATATTTGAATTATTCCTTTTAAAAAAGATAAAAACTAAATGTTCCTCTTTAATTTATTAGTCAGAATAAAATAATTAGTTCTTATTTTTGTAAATTATTCTACCAATAACAATTAATGCAAAATTTAAAGATATATAATACGCTTTCAAGGCAAAAAGAAGTTTTTGAATCAATTATTCCTAATCATGTAGGCATGTATGTGTGCGGGCCAACAGTTTATAACTTTGTTCATTTGGGAAATGTAAGAACTTTTCTAACATTTGATGTCCTTTACAGATATTTATTGCAGATTGGTTATAAAGTTAGATATGTTAGAAATATCACAGATGTAGGTCATTTAGTGGGAGATGGAGACGAAGGGGAAGACAAAATAGGCAAAATGGCTAAACTGGAACAACTGGAACCTATGGAAATTGTACAACGCTATACCAATGATTTTCACCATGTATTAAATCTATTTAATTTTCTTCCTCCAAGTATTGAGCCTTCTGCTACAGGACACATGGTAGAGCAAATAGAAGCGGTTAAAGATTTAATAAACAAAGAATTAGCCTATGAAGCAAACGGGTCAGTGTATTTTGACATTAACAAATACAACGATGCTGGCAACAATTATGGTAAACTTTCAGGCAGAATTTTGGAGGACTTGTTAAACGAAACTCGGGAGCTAGACGGTCAAGCTGAAAAACGAAATCCATTGGATTTTGCAATTTGGAAAAAAGCTTCTCCAGAGCACATTATGCAATGGCCTAGTCCGTGGGGAATGGGTTTTCCAGGGTGGCATTTAGAGTGTACGTGTATGAGTGCTAAATACTTAGGAAAGCAATTTGACATTCACGGTGGTGGAATGGACCTAAAATTTCCACATCATGAGTGTGAAATAGCACAAGGAAAAGGGCTTACAGGAATAGAGCCAGTAAAATATTGGATGCACTCCAACATGCTGACTGTAAACGGACAAAAAATGTCAAAGTCCTTAGGTAATAGTTTTTTGCCCTCAGAACTGATTAGTGGTAATCACCCACTTTTAGAGCAAGCTTTCAGTCCAATGACCGTGCGTTTTTTCATGTTACAATCCCAGTATCGTTCTACTTTAGACTTTTCGAATGACGCCCTAAAAGCCGCTCAAAAGGGGTATAGAAGGTTAATAAATGGGCTTAGAGTTTCCAAAACTTTAAACTATACATCGGATGCAGAAGTACCTATAGATTTAAAAAAACAAGCAGAAATTGAACAAGCATTCACGAGCTTTTATGATGCCATGAACGACGATTTAAATACCGCAATGGCTATTGCTCAGCTTTTTACGCTTCTGAAATATGTTAATATGATCTACATGAACCAACTTCAGACTGCAGCAATAGGTGAAAATACCTTTGAAAATCTCAAGAGTAATTTTATTTCATTTATTGAAAATATTTTAGGAATTGAAGAAGAAAAACCTACAAACGACGAAGCGGTAATTCAAGGAATGTTAGAATTATATCGCGACCACAAGGCAAAGCAAGAATATGAAAAAGTGGATCAAATACGTACTTATTTTAAAGCCAACAACATGTCCATTAAAGACATGAAGCACAAAATTGATTGGGCTTGGGAGGAGTAGTTTTGAGAAATATTTGTATATATTTGAATAATTAAAACAGGATTGAATATGGATTTAAATTGCAAAATCCATTTCAATTAGTGAATAAACAGCGATTTAAAGATAAAAACTAACCCTATAGAAATGCAAAATCTTATCGGACTACTCGGAGTAGTACTTATTTTGGCGGTAGCCTTTTTATTTTCAAATAATAGAAAAGCCATCAATTACCGAACAGTGGGAGTTGGTTTATTTCTTCAGATTTTGCTTGGAATATTTATTCTAAAAACAGCTCTTGGGAAAGAAATATTTTCAGTTTTAGGGAAAGGAGTTACCCGAATTATTGATTTCTCTAACGATGGAGCGATGTTTGTTTTTGGCCCTTTAGCTCAAAACGACTTGGTGTCAAAAGCCTTTGGAGGTGGCGGATTTATTTTCTTTTTCAA
>JANNWE010000308.1:0-5556 GCA_031414675.1 Cytophagaceae bacterium | reverse complement strand
GGAACTTTTAAAATTATTGGACAAGTGGGTTTAGGTTTAATAGTTGGCCTCACTTTGTACTATAATGAACATGTAAAAATCCGAATTTTTAGTGATGGCAATTTTATTGATGTCCACTCCCTAAGCACTACGGTTCCTTTTATTAAAAATAATGTCTTAGACTATTCAATACTTTCAAATTTTTTGCCTGATAGTTTAGCCTGGCTACCCTATGTTTTTGTTTGTATTTTTATCATTACTGCCGTGTCAAATGCTGCAAATATTACAGATGGAATTGATGGACTAGCTGCTGGAACCTCCGCAATAATTGGACTAACTTTGGCAATATTTGCTTATTTGTCTGGCAATAAAGTTTTTGCAGAATACTTAAATATTATGTTAATCCCCAACTCGGGAGAAGTAGTTATTTTTTGTGCCGCTTTTCTAGGGGCCTGTATCGGTTTTTTATGGTACAATGCTTACCCTGCAACAGTATTTATGGGTGATACAGGAAGCTTAATGCTTGGTAGTGTAATAGCCACATTGGCTTTAATTTTAAGAAAAGAATTAATGATTCCTCTTATGTGTGGAATTTTCCTTGCTGAAAACATCTCCGTTATTCTTCAAGTGTCTTACTTTAAATACCAAAAAAGAAAAAATGGTTTAGAATATGCTAAAAGCCATCGTTTATTTTTAATGTCGCCTTTGCATCATCATTATCAAAAAAAGGGGTATCATGAATCAAAAATTGTTACTCGGTTTTGGATCGTTGCCATTGTTTTAGCTTTAGTAAGTATCGTAACTTTGAAATTAAGATAATAGAAAAACCTATTGCGTTATTAGAAAAATAGCCTCTATAAAATTAAAATATGAAATTTTTATTTCTTTTCATTTTCGCCTTTACTTATAATTCTTTCGCCCAAAAACGGCCTTTAAGTCATAGTGATTACGATAGCTGGAATTCAATCTCCGAAACAAAAATAAGTAACAATGGTTATTGGGTGGTTTATAGCCTTTTGCCACAAGACGGTGACAGCAAAATGGTATTTTATCCGTTGTTGGGTAATGCTATTGATACTGTTTTTCGAGCTTCTGATTTAAAACTGAGTCAGGATTCAGAATGGGCAGTATTTAAAATTTCCGCCTCAAAAGCCCAAATGAAAAAAGCAAATTTGGCAAAAAAGAAAAAAGAGGACCTACCTAAAGATTCTTTGGGTATTTACCAAATAAATAAACATGAATTAGAAAAAATACCAAACGTAAAGTCTTTTGTTTTCCCTGAAAACACAAACGCATATTTATCAATGCTACTAAACCCTGAAAAGGAATTAAAGAAAGACACAAGTACACTAGCGAAAAAAAAGAAACGCAAAATAGAATCAGAAGAAAATGGGAGCAAACTATTGCTTTTTAACTATCTAACAAAACAACAAAGAACCTTTCCTTTTGTAAATCAATACCAAATGGACAAAGCTGGGAAATTACTAGTTTTCTCAACTTCAGGAAATGACTCAACATTTTTAAGTGGTATTTATGCTTTTGACCTAAATAGCGGTAATTTGAAAAATATTTTACGCTTAAAAGGAAATTTTAAATCTATTAATGTTTCTGATGATGGCACCCAATGGGCCATTGTTTTAGATCCTGATACTACTAAAAAAGCGTTGGCAAAAAACCATCAGTTGTGGTACTGGAAATCAGACATGGCTAGTGCTGAACTTGTGGCCGATTCAACAAAAATCCCCAATAATTTAAAGTGGAAAGTTAGTGGCGATTATGTGCCAAATTTTTCAAAAGATGGCTCTAAGCTATTTTTTGGCACTTATCCACAAGCCTTATTAAAAGATACGACTCGCTTAGATGACGAAATAGTAAGCTTGGATGTATGGAATTGGCAAGATAAAAAATTGATGCCCCAACAATTAGCAAACTTAAAAAACGATTTAAAAAAGAGTTTTTTAGCCGTTTTTTCTACTTCCAATAAAAGAATAGTGCAGTTAGCTTCTCCAGATATTCCTCAAATTGTACAAAGCAAAGATGCCAACGAGGACGTCGTTTTGGGTGTTTCTGACGAAAAATATTCTTCACAACATTGGCTATTTAATCCTCCATCGGATATTTATACTATTTCAACGAAAGATGGACAAGTGACACGAATTTTTGAAAATGCAAGAATTAGCAATTTAAGTATTTCTCCTGAAGGAAAATATGTGGTTTGGTACGCAATCCAAGATACGGCATGGTATTGCTATCAAATTAGAAACAACAAAATTTTGAAACTTACCAACACTAATAGCTTTTCTGATTTTGCCGACAATGACCAACCAGACTACCCACAATCTTATGGTATGGCTGGTTGGACTAAAGAAGATGATAAGATCCTAATTTATGATAAATATGACATTTGGGCTTTTGACCCCAACAAAAGCTCTAATTTTAAGAAACTAACCTCGGGTGCTGAGAATAAAAGAAGATACAGGTATATTCAAACAGAAGAAAAAGAAACTGCTATTGACATTAGAAAAGCACTTCTTTTACACATTTTTGATGAAACAACAAAAGCCTCCGGATATGCAACGTACACTGACTTTTTTGAAAATAAAATTACTTCTTTGGTCTTAGACAATTTTGATTTTTCGTCTAAAGTATGGAAAGCAAAAGATGCAAGTGAGCTGGTTTTTACCAAAGAAAGTTTTGAAACTTTTCCTGACTTAGAAACGGTTTCTGGTTTTGATTTCAAAGAAATGAGAAAAATAAGTAATGCAAACCCCCAACAAAAAAATAAGACTTGGGGTAAAGCAGAACTAATAAAATGGAGAAATTTGGAAGGGTTAGAATTGGAAGGCATATTATACAAACCAGAAAATTTCGATAGTACAAAAAAGTATCCAATGATTACTTATTTCTACGAAAAGATATCGGATGAATTACACAGTTACATTGTCCCACAACCAGCTA
The DNA here is from genome assembly GCA_031414675.1 of Cytophagaceae bacterium. GTDB lineage: Bacteria > Bacteroidota > Bacteroidia > Cytophagales > Spirosomataceae > Leadbetterella. Next base: position 2,619 of record JANNWE010000308.1, on the reverse strand, counting down.
GAGCGAGTATAAACTTTTCCTACTATGCCAGCAACGGGTATGTGATTTTTGTTCCTAACATTATCTACAAAAAGGGATACCCCGGTCAAAGTGCTTATGATTGCATAATGTCAGGTATAGTAAAAGTTTTGGAGGGCAACTTTATTGATAAAAACAAGTTGGGTATTCAAGGCCATAGCTGGGGAGGGTATCAAACTGCCTATTTAATTACCAAAACCGATATTTTTGCAGCCGCCGAAGCTGGGGCACCTGTAGCAAATATGACCAGTGCATATGGAGGCATTAGGTGGGATACAGGTAACTCTCGTCAAGCACAATACGAACTCACACAGTCTAGAATTGGGGCAACGCTTTGGGAAAAACCCATGTTGTATATCGAAAATTCACCACTATTCTATTTACCAAATATTAAAACCCCATTACTTATGATGCACAATGACGCAGATGGAGCGGTGCCATGGTATCAAGGCATTGAACTATTTATGGGACTAAAAAGACTAAATAAACCCGTTTGGATGATTAATTATAATGGCGAAAAACACGGTTTAACACAAAGAAAAAACAGAGTAGACTGGACTATTAGAATGTCACAATATTTTGATCATTATTTAAAAAACCAACCCGCACCAGAGTGGCTGAAAAAAGGAGTTCCTGCTACTCAAAAAACTTTAAATTATGGTTTAAAACTAAACGATTAGCACTATTTTGGAAAATCAATTAAGAAATAAAGTATATGACGCTTTAGAGATTAAATATGCTCATAAAAAGGGCATTAGTTTTGTCTTAAATATTGCCCTTTCTATACTTATTTTTCTTAATTCAATTGCCATTGTCCTCAACACAGTGCCTTCTTTTTCAAGCACTTATCATCATGTTTTCTTTGATTTTGAACTATTCTCCGTTTTTATTTTTACCATTGAATATTTGCTTCGTGTTTGGGTTTGTGTAGAAAAAAAAGGCTTTGGTCATCCAATTTTAGGTAGACTAAAATTCATTTTTTCCTTTTGGGGATTAGTAGATTTGCTTGCCATTCTTCCTTTTTATGTTTCTATGTTTACCGCTGATTTTGGAATAGTGCGAATGCTGAGATTACTAAGAATTTTAAGACTTTTTAGAATGAGTAGGTATTTTCATGCATTTAGGGTGATAAATAATGTAATTCAAAAAAAGAGAGAGGAACTTATTTTAAGCTTTTCTTTTATCTTTTTTCTGATGATTATTTCAAGTTCCTTAATGTATTATATTGAGCATTCCGCACAACCAAACACTTTTAGCAGCATTCCGGCAGCTCTTTGGTGGGGAGTAAATTTCATGACAACAGGAAACGGAGATATTTATCCAATTACAAAATTTGGAAAATTATTAGGGGCCTTTGTTGCTATCTGCGGTGTTTCTCTTTTTGCTCTGCCAGCCGGTATTTTAGCCTCTGGTTTTAATGAACATATAAGGGGATATCAAGATGAAACTGGAAAAGTAAAATGCCCATATTGCCATACAGAATATTATTTGGCAGAAAAACATATACATAAAGAAGGATAGTAAAAGTTGATAATATTAAGCTTATGTCTTAGAAAAATAATTACCCCCATAATTTGTTATTCTATTTTAGGTAGAGTGGAACTTGCTCTTTTACTATTGCTAAATTTTCTCCTTTTTTAATTAGCTAAACAATGCAATAAAATACATTTTGTTTTCATTTATGTATTAAAATACCTTTTACAATTTCCAACTATTCTTTCAATTTTTGTGTCTCATTATAAATTTATATGATATGATCCGTTTAACATTTGCACTTTTACTTATAACATTAACGGCTTCGAAGTGCGTTTCAGAAATAAGCCCTGAGTTTTCGAGATTGGACGGCAATTGGAAACTGTATAAAATCGTAAATGGATTTCGAGCACCCAACACCCCTGCGGATCAAGAGCCAAAAAATATAGAAATTCTCGAAATAGATGCTCAAGAAAAATATTTAGTTAGAAAAATTGATGGGCTTATGAAAGAAAAAACAAAAATTGATGTAAGAAACATCCCTGATGGCTCACCGAATGGGAGGCTATCTTTGGTTTTTGTAGAAAGTGACACCTATTCTTTTTTAGAAATTGAAGAATCAAAAGGAGAAATAAGCCTTTATCAAAAATGCCCAATTGGTGCCGTTCTAGCCGATGGAAACACGTATGTATATAAGAAAATGTGATTTAGAAAATAAAGATTTCATCAAAAAAATTCACTCCCCAAAATAACTAAATGCATTTTCTTATTTTATAATATTGAGTCAAAAAGAGTTAAATTACTCCTTTTCACGCGTTTTAAATGTATTTGTTTTTAAAAAATCCAATCTTGTATTTAATAATTTCTACTCTAAATTATTATAATTTAGAAAACAATCTCCCTCGCGAATGAAAAACTAAAATTACTCGTCTAAAGGATTAATGAACTCTTTTTAATTTTAAATTAATTATTAAATGCTAAATAAACCTTTTTTCAAAGCACATAATAGCTTAAAAAGGGGGTTTGGTTTATGTCTTTTGTCATTAGCCTCTTGCAGTGAAACCAAAACAGATACCATAACTCCAACAACTACTTCAGAAACTGTAATTAATGTTTTATCTGCCAATT
>JANNWE010000307.1:0-2132 GCA_031414675.1 Cytophagaceae bacterium | reverse complement strand
GTACACAGGTACAATCACCGACAATTGGCTTAATGGAATTGCACCAAAAATTGTGGTTGGAAAGACTATTTTCAAAAATAAAGTAAGTGTAGAATTGGCTGGCACATTTAACAGCAAAGTGCCAGAGTATACTATACTTCAAAAAACGAGCGGAGCTATTAATTTAAGCAAACCATTGGCTAGAATAAATATACTTTCTCTTGGGTTTAAATACGCAGTGTTCGACAAATAATTAATGGTGTTCGAATAATTTAAAATTAAAATATAGCTTATTAAATGATTGCTTAAGGTTTATTTTTAAGTTTTTGAAAGTGTTCTTTTCTGTGGGAGCGAGATTGTCTTTCAACATGCGAAAAGCTGGTTAGTGCTAAATGGATTCAGAATTCGAATATTAATATTGGACTGGATGTTGATTTTCATAACAAATATAGATGGCTTGTGTCTTAGTATTATTAAACAACGTGAGTCTTTATAATGAAAATCAAAACCACGAGAATGTAAAAGAAGAAGTATGGAAAGAAAGATTAAAAGTATTTAGTATTTACAATAATTTTACATATGGTTTCTGTTATTCGATGAGTTTTTATCTTTTGTGGGGCATTTTAATTAATACTTAATTCTAATTATTCAATATCATGAAAAAATATTTTATTATTTTGTTTATTTTTTGTTGCTTGGGTTGTAATGAATACAGTAGAATTACACGAAGAAATGAAAATGAAATACAAGAATCTGAAGGCTTATGGCAGCTGAAGAGTAAAAAAAGCCTATTTTCTAGTCCATTTGAAAAATTAATGCCTGAAAAATTGGTATTGAGTATAGAGCAGTGCACTTTTGATAATAATGATAATCTATGTATTGTAAAATATAAAATAGATGAAAACACCGAAAAAAGTGCAACATTTAGATTGTGGGCAAATCCTGCTAAAAATCCTGTGATAAGAATGACACCACTAGAAAATAAACAAGGGTATTCAGAAAAAGAAATAGCATTTCATGAATCTGGAATAGAAATTACCAACAGATCATCAAATAACTTATTTTTAACGATTGCTGGGGGTAAAATTTCATACGATTTGGAATTAGTAAAACAGTAAACAAATTTCACTTATTTACTTGATAATCAAAATTTTGTGCTAATTATTGTAGTATGATAACACGAATTTTGTGAGCGAAAGCTCAGTCATCTAGTTGTCGATCATTGACATTTTAATATTCTAAATGTTCGATACAAGCATTGCACGGCCATGATAGAAGATAAGTTAGGAATTTGACTGGCATATTCCGATATAAAAAGTAATTATTCAAATGATAAGGAGTTAGCATTAGAGCCATTTGTCAATTATCATTTTGTTGTACCAAATTTCCTAACTTTTTTATTTAAGGAATCTTGAAGTGCACCATATTTTGTTGATAAATAATAAATTACTTTTTATCTAAAAAAATAAAGACTAGCTATGGTAATGTAGCGTTCAAATCCAAAACTCACAGAAAATTGACAAAACTCAATTCTTTTATTACATTTTATCAATTTTTTTTATCAAAAATGGTTCAGACCTTTAGAACAACAAAGCCCCCGAAGATCTTGGAGGATGCAGGGGGCTTGGGATATATTTAAGCCAGGTGAAAGTTATGAATTAGAAATTATCGTAAACACAGATATTTTGAAAGCTGAAACAATTATACCTGATAATCCTGTTTTGAAAATAGAAAAAGCAGAAATAATTAATGCTCAACCACAAATTTTGGTTTCTTGGAGAAAATCCGAAATGAATAATTCAAGTTATCGACTTTTTGGACATGTTGAGGTAAATTCTCCGACTTTTATATTGTTTTATTGGGGAACAAGTCAGGGTTTATGGAAAACAAAGGATGAAAATACCAATGAAAAGGTAATTTACTCACCTATGGGTAATTTTAATTTCATAGAACCTTTTCGAAAGGCCGAAATTGAAATAACACTACAAGCATTGGATGAGAATTGGTATGATTTTAATTTAAAATTAGATGCTGTCCAGCAAAGGACTTCCTTTTCTAAAAAATTTGAAGCTCCTATTTTCTTCAAATCAAATATTTCTAACGCAGTTGGCGTTTTTGGTTCAGTTTCAGAAAATTCATTAAAAATTAATTTA
>JANNWE010000306.1:0-11979 GCA_031414675.1 Cytophagaceae bacterium | reverse complement strand
ACTTACAGCAGTAGGAACCTTATTAATTGTAACTGTTGCACTTCCTTGCGGTCCCCAACCACAACCAACGTTGTGCGCCCTATAATAATGAGTTCCGGAACTAGTGGGGACATGACTCGTGGAAGTTGAGAAAAGAGAAGTTCCGTTTGATGTACCGCCTTGATAATAAATCGTTCCACCAAAACCACCCGAAGCAGTAATGGTAGCGGAATTGCAGTAGGTACCACCGCCCGAAACCCAAATCATACCTGGAGTATTTTGGATAGTAACCGTCGCACTACCTTGCGGTCCCCAACCGCAACTATTATTGGCTCTAAAATAATAAGTTCCTGAAGTAGTAATTGTTTGAATTGAAGAGAGTGTTCCAGTTGAGAATCCTCCATTGGTGGTGTTTTGCCAATAAATAGATCCCCCAGAACCTCCTGAGGCAGTAATTGTCCTTGAATTACAGAAAGATCCTCCTCCGCCCGAAACCGAAACTGTACTCGGAATATCGTTTACAGAAATCGAAACACTACGTGCTGAACTTGCTCCACAGGCATTATTGGCAACAACACTCAATGTACCACTGGTAGCTATTGAAGAAAAATTTATGGACAAACTAGTACTTATACTCGAAAATGTTGCTCCAGTCCCCGAATATGTCCATGTATAAGAAGTTGCACCACTTACTGACGGAATAGAATACAACACATTGTTTTGCCCTTTACAAACATTTGCCGAGAGAGTTGAGAATCCAGAAGGTTGAGGAGCTACTGGACACATAATTAATTTTGTCCAATATGTTTCCCACTTATCCGTTCCTGAAACCGGTGTTGCCGAAACCACTTGTTGTGCCCAAAAATCTTTATCATTTACTGGGTCAATGGTCGCTACAGAATAATCACCCCATCTACTAGCTCCGGTTCCACCATCATCAAATTTAGCTGTTCCATTTCTGAAAGTAACACCATCTCGCATTGTCCCCGCAGGATCAGATGAGTACCGTAAATTATAGCCAGTACTAGGATAAATATTAGGTGAAAATACAGCGTATGAAATTAATACTGTATTATCGGCATTTACGGCTAAAGCTGGAAAAGCACAAAAAATATTGCTAGTTGGATCCTCAATCCTTCCAAATTGTGTAACACAGCCCGTATTACTTGTAGATGTTGGGTTTATTTGCCACCATTGAATTGCACTTCTAGTAGGGGATGTTGCGGGTAAGAAAACAGTATGAGTTGTCCATAAAGACCCATTCCGATAAAAAAGTGTTTGAAGTCTGGGATCGTTTGTTTGTATTAGTTCAGTAGAACCCACCTGACTTGTACCCATGAAAATTAGTGCGGTTATAACTTATTGATAATCAGCCAATTTTTGGTTTTTTTAACTAATTTTACCGCACTAATTCTAGTTTTGTGTCAAAAAGGTATTTTATTCGATTAATGGCCTGAGAATTACATATTTAAATTTTGAAATATTTTTTTAGTTTAAAATTAAATCTAATGCCCTAAGAAGAATTTTAATGTATTTTTTAAAATTCTTTACCGCACTAAAGGGGACAAGTCAGGAAAAAGGTATCCCCACAAGCAAGTACATATTTTTTGATTGAGGTTGAACTACCACCTTTGTATCAAAAACGTATTTTATACGATTAATGGCTTGAGAATTACATATTTAAATTTTGAAATATTTTTTTAGTTTAAAATTAAATCTAATGCCTTAAGAAGAATTTTAATGTATTTTTTATAATTCTTTACCGCACTAAAGGGGACAAGTCAGGACTGATACTAAAAAGAACTAGCTTTAAAGCTTTAAAATGTTAGTTTTTGTCTACATATTCCTTTCAAAGTCAGCCACCTGATTGAGATTTGATTTTAAGATATTGAAAAAAATAATCTATATTTTAATAATTCAGAACTTCAGTTTTTCAGATTTAATTGTTTTAGTTACCAGCAGTTTAGTTGACAAAAAACTTATATTTCAATTAGCCATTAGGTGGTACACTTTCATGCGATTCGGTGGTATACATTGTTAGGATTGTACACCATAGGCTAGATACAATTTTGTAACCACGGATTTCAATATTTGGTATATACAACAAAGCATCTTTGAGTACCGTAGGTAAGATCTATATATTATACGAAGTTCTGGTATTAGGAGGGTTTGATAGACGTATCAGACTTTCTTTTCTTTTCATCATTATTGCCCTATTCCTACCCAACTGGTGAAAATGTAATGATAATTGCAATGAGACAAAAAAACAAAAGGAGTTACATTTTACTGTAACTCCTTGATTTTTAAGAGCCTCTTATCGGGATCGAACCAATGACCTACTGATTACAAATCAGTTGCTCTACCAGCTGAGCTAAAGAGGCCTGTTTATTAAGGTGGTGCAAAATTAATGCCATTTAGAATACTACGCAAATGTTTAGAAACATATTTTAAGGAAATAGTATAAATAATTCTTAACCGATTGATTCTAAATGGCTTAAAATTTTGTTTTAATTTGCAGCAATAATTACTTTAAGTTTATCTTGAAGTTCCTTTAATTCTTTCTCGCCTTTTTCCACTTTCTTCTTGTATTCTTCTTTAAGCTTTTCAGCATTTTTCGACATGCCGAAGAATTCCATGTTATTTAGTGTAAGTGAAATCTCTTCTTCTAATGATTTAATTTTTCTTCTGATTTCGCCTTCTTGTTTTTCTAAATTTCTAGAACCACCTCCTGACTTTAACATCCCTTCTACTTCATTTTGAAGTAACATTTTATCTTTATCTGACTTGGCCATTCCGGAGGCAGATTTTACAAAGCTATTTATTGCTTTAATAAATCTATCTTGAATAATTTGCATGTCTTTACGAGGTACAAAACCTATAGCTCCAAAAGTTTTTTTATATTCGGTAAGTTTAGACATCTCTCCAGACCCCGATGAGGCTAATGTTTCGATTTCAACACAAATGGCTGCTTTTTTAGCAAGATTTTGATTAAACTCCTCGTCTTGGGCTTTATTTTCGTTTCTTTTTAAATCAAAATATTGGTCACAAGTGGCTTTGAACCTATTATAAAGTGTGTCTTTGTATTTCTCCGGCACATGCCCAATGGTCTTCCATTTTTTCTGAAGGTCGATTATTTTATTTGTGTTAGGTGCTGAATGATCCCCTGTAGCAAAAATTGCATCAGCCTCGATACAAATAGCTTCTTTTCCTTTAAAATTAGCTTCTCTTTTGGCTTCTAGTTTACCAAAAAAGTCACTTTTGTTTTTGAAAAACAATTTTAATGCACTCCAAAAATCTTTGCTTATATCTTTACCTTTTTCCTTAGGCATAGGGCCTTTGATTGCATTCCATTGGTCTTGAATTGCCATCACCTCTTTCGATTTGGCGTTCCATTCGTTTATGCTGTCGCTTTGGAAGGTAAGATATGGATTAAGATTTTCTAAAAGCTGCATTTTAGCGTTGTACAGATCTTGAAGCAAGCTGTCGTTTTCTTTAGAAAGCTCTCTTTTTTTCTCATATACTACATCAAAAGCCTTTTTAAGTCTATTCCATAATGCATCTTGTTCTTCTCTTGCTCCTGGTCCTATTTGTTTGTATTCAGCTAATAAGTCATTAGCTTTTTTCAATACAACATTGGTCAAAGCATTTCCTTCCAATGCAGCAGCTATTGCCTCAATTTTAATTACTATCCCTTCTTTATTAATAAGGTTTTTCTTTCTGTCTAAATCTTTAAGTTCATTCTGAATACTTCGAATGTCAAAATATCTATCTACTAGAGCATTGTAAGCGGACCAAAGTGTACCATTATGAGGTGAATTTACATTTCCGGCGTTTTTCCAATCACTTTGAAGTTTTTTGAAGGCATCCCAGTTATTTTTCGATTCGCCTTTTTCTTCAATTTCCACTATTTCCCTAAGTTGTTGAAGCAGCCTAGTCTTAATCTCAAAGTAATCTTCTCTTTCTCTTTCTAGTTTGTTGTAATAAACTTGTCTTTTTTCTCGTATCTGAATTAATATACCTTCAAATCTGATAGCAAAATTATCATTTTTATATTCAAAGCCTTCTTCTGAGCCATTTTCAGAAATAAAAGACTTTTTGGCATCTCTTTTGTCCAAAGATTGCATTTCCTCAAATGCAGGTCTAATGGCTTTAATTACATTATCTATGTTTTTTACATCCGAGCTTGTTAGATCACGAGAGTTCATGGTTTCTAACATTTTGTCTGCTAAGGCCACAAAGTCTTTTTTTGAGAAATTAGAAAAATCACCATTAAAATTGGTCATTCTTGCTGGTTCTTCTATTTCTTCTATTTCGTGAATATCATCGGTTGTATTTTCAATTAAATTATTTTCATTGGAAAGGCTAGTTTCTAAAGAGCTAGTCTGAGTTTCTGCAATTGCCTCGTTTTGTGGTAGTTCTAACTCTAGGCTGGTAGATTCAATAGGTTGAGCTACTTCTTCTTTTTGAATTGAGTTTGAAATCTCTAATTCTTCTTTAGCAGTAACTGTATTATCTTCAGCTAATTCTACTGGTTCAATAGGGCTAACTACAGATTCTGTGCTTTCAGAATCAGTGTTTAAATTAGAATGGTCCAAACTGACATCTGTCATTTTTTGTTCTGTTAAATCCTCCTTAACTTGCATCGAGTCAGTAGCATCAGGTAATAAATTTTCATCCAAAGTATTTTCTGCTGCATTAACGTTTGAAGTTAAATCAGTATTTTCCGAAATTAAATTTTCGGCATTGACAGGTGATTCATCAATGTTGTTGGTCGGTTCTAAATTTTGATTTGTCATCAAGTTTATTTTTGTTCGAAACTAAATAGGACGCAAATTTAATATAAATACGTAAGAAAAAATATAAAGGTTGATATTTATGGATAAAAGTCTCGTAGCCAATTTAAGGAAATCATATGTTTTAAATGAATTATTGGAACAAAATGTTTCTGACAGTCCGGTAAGCCAGTTCAAATTGTGGTTTAAAGATGCTTTAGAAAGTGAAATTATAGAACCTAATGCAATGGTTTTAAGCACAGTAAAAGAGGACAGACCATCAGCACGCGTAGTGCTTTTAAAAGGATTTGACGAATCGGGGTTTTCTTTTTTTACAAATTATAATAGTCACAAAGGAAAAGACATAAAGCAAAATCCCTTTGCTGCTTTAACATTTTTTTGGGATGTAATGGAGCGTCAAGTAAGAATTGAGGGCAAAATTGAAAAATTGTCAACAGAGGAATCTGATACGTATTTTTGGTCAAGGCCAAGAGAAAGCCAAATAGGAGCTTGGGTAAGTGAACAAAGTGCCGTAATAGGAGGGAGGGAAGTATTAGATCAAAGCTTAGATTTTTACAATAAAAAATTTAATGACTTTGAAATTATTCCTCGCCCGGCTCATTGGGGCGGTTTTTTATTGAATCCAATTTCTATAGAATTTTGGCAAGGGCGTGAAAGCAGGCTTCATGATAGAATATTATATAGCTTGAGTTCAGGAATTTGGAAAATTTCTAGATTAAGTCCTTAAATTTATAATATATTTGGAGGACTTGTAAGTTGTTTAAATTTGGGGCTAACAATACTTTTTTTGGTGGGTTTAAGCTTAGTTTTCCATTCGAATTTCTCTAAATTCATGTCAGTTTTTGCTATTTCCTTCGGAGGGATGAGGGTAGATTCTGGATTTCCTCTGAATGTAATTTGTTTAATTTTTTTGGAACCAAAATCAAATTGCATACTGCTACATTGAACCATATTTAGTCCTACAATTTTGTTTTTTTCGTCTAATGCAAAGTATAAACTTTCACCATTTCCTTCCACTTTTATAGTTTTTAAAATAGCGGTGTCGTCAAAATAAGCGTCAATTTTTCTGCCTTTTATTTGATTAAAATTACTTATGGTATCCTTAGAAATAACAAAGCCATTCTGAATCATTTTCAGTTGTTTTAGTTTGTTGTTTTTCAAAGTAATAATTATTGAATCCGCCTCCAGTTGATTGTCTAAGTTCCAAATAATTGGCTGGGTATAAAAGTAAATTATGGAATCTTTAATATTATAGATTAAAGAATCACAAACGCTCTGAAAATCTTTTCGAAAGACCTTTACTTTTCCATCTGCTACAATTTTTATTATTTCTTTTTTCTTGTTTTTTTCAGGAGTAATTTTAGTTTCATTTTCGTCTACTTTTTTTACTATTTTCGGTAGTTCAATTTTCTTATTTATAGGATTTTTATTTTTCTTATCTACTTTTTTAGAATCAACAATTGTTTTAGGAATAACAGCTGTTTTCAAAGAATCGGGTTTTATTAAAAGAGTATTTGAAGAATCATTTTTCACTTCTGAGCTCTTAAAAGTATCAAGACTTGTGACTTGAGCCATAGAACTATCAGTTATTTTTATGGGTTTTTTTATTAAATCCGTTCTGGAGGAATCTATACTGCTGGAGACTTTTTCATAGACCCAAAGCGTGTCAGATGCTAAATATAAGGTATCTTTATTCGCGATTCTTTCCGTTATGGTTTCGCCCATTATCTTTGTTAAACCTAGGTTTCCAATTCGTTGGCCTTTGTTTCCTATTACTTTTAAGCTATCAGAAAAAGAAAGGAAAACAACATTGCCAATAGCCAAACCAGATTCTGAAATATTATCAAAATTTAAGGTGTCTGCTTCTAATGAATAGGAAATGTTGGCCACTTTGGCTCTTCCCTGAAATGCTGAAACCTTTGTTTTTATATTGTATTTGCCTTTGTAGGCCGATAAGTCCCCATCTTTGCTTTTAATAGTAGTAAAAGATTTGAAAATGGCTTCTTTTGTATAAGTATTGTAATCGAGCGAATCAGTACATAGTAAGTAGGAGGGGTTTAGGATTTCAACATCTCCAATATATCTAAAAAACTTCGTTTTGGTATTGTAATATCCCTCCTTACTGCTAAGCTTGCTAGAATCTTGGTTTATTGTGCCATACACAGGATAATAGGCCTGGTCGCGATTTAAATCATAGGTTAATTTTGTGGTTTTTAAAGTGACTTTTTTGTCTCTTAAAATTACAGATTTTCCAAAGACATTTGCAATTCTTGTATTGCCGTCATACAATAAAGTGTCTCCTACAATGGTAAGCGTGTCTCCTTGATTAATTACTATTTTTCCATAAGCTTGAATAAAATTGGAGGAGAGATCATGAATAGCTTTTTGACAACCCAATAAAACACCACGGTGTCTGAAAATTACATTGCCTAAAAATGTTTGTGTTCGAGTCAAGCTATTTTCACCAATTAGACTGTCTGCCTTAATCAGTTCTATTTTTGATTTTGGACTATTATCAGCGATTGGATTTAAGGGTTTTTGGCTAAAAACATCGTAATTTAAGCCCAAAAATGGCAAAATTACTAGCCCTGTTTTTAGAATTTTTTTGACGTAAACAATCAAAGTATTACCATTCATACGGCAAATTTAACGTATTTTTGTTAAACATTATTTTGAATTCTTAAATGCTGAATGATTTTTTAAGCTATATTAACAAGCATAAGCTTTGTACACTCACCGATTCTGTTTTGGTGGCTGTAAGTGGGGGCAAAGATTCTATGGCACTTTTGCATTTATTTCAAACTGCAAAATTTACTGTAAAAGTAGCTCATTGTAACTTTCAATTAAGAGGCAAAGAATCAGACCTAGATGAAGAGTTTGTGAAGCAGTATTGCCTTGAAAACAAGGTGGATTGTTTCATAAAAAAGTTTGAAACAAAAGAATATGCCCAATCTCACAAAGTGTCTATTGAGATGGCGGCTCGGGACTTAAGATATTCGTGGTTTAGAGAATTGTCTTTAGTGCAAAATTGTACAATTATTGCCACTGGACATCATTTAAATGATACCATTGAAACATTATTTTTGAATTTTACCAAAGGACTCGGGCCAAATGGTTTAAAAGGCATTCCTTTTAAAAGTGATACCATTATTCGGCCTTTACTTTTTGCGGATTCATTTCAAATATCTCAGTATTTAAGCTCCAATAATTTAAAATGGCGGGAAGATTTTTCTAACCAAGAGAACGAATTTCAAAGAAATAAAATTAGAAATCAGGTAATTCCAACTTTGAAAGAAATTAATCCAGGACTTGAAAAAACAATGGCTGTAAATTTACATAGGTTTTATGATTTGGCAGAAATTTTTAACGAGACTCTTAAACAGTTTGTCAAAGAAGCAGTTTTTGAAGAAGAAAACCAATGGGTGATAATGCCTCAAAAGTGGTTGAATTCCAAGGGGTTCCATTTGATAGTAGAAGAGTTTTTAAAACCATTTGGGTTTAACTATCAGCAAGTAACTGATTTGCTTGCCATACAAGAATCAGGGAAACAAATGCTATCTCAAAGTCATACAATACAAGTAGGAAGAGAAAAGTGGTATTTAAAATCCTTAGTATCTAATCATGGAGAAAAAGATTTTTCGTTTGAAGCCATCGGGACCTATTTGATTGACAATAAGGAATGGAAATTAGAGCTTTTTGAAAAGATTCCCAGCCAAGAAGAGTTAAAGAACAAAAACACTTGTTATGTACCGTATGACAAAGTGATTTGGCCTCTAAAACTCAGAAAATGGAAAGAGGGAGATTCTTTTTTTCCTTTTGGAATGAAAGGTAAAAAGAAAGTGTCTGACCTACTAATTGACCTTAAGTTAGAGCCTATTGAAAAACAAAATCAACAAATTTTAGCAGACCAAAATGATATTATTTGGGTAGTTGGATTACGAAGTTCCGAAAAATTTAGGATTGATAAATCGTGTTTAAAATTCTTAAAAATAGAGTTTGTTTAATTTTAATTTACTGATTATTAGTAGTTTGTGATTCTGAATTTTGGCTTTCTTTTCTTGGCACGAGATTTGAAAGATGATTAGGAAAGATTATTTATTGATCCGTTTTTCCTAATAAAATTACAAATGATACAGAGTAGCTTTTCATTAAGATTCAAATTAAAACTCATCTTCCTGCTAAGCTTGATTAGTTTTATAAGTTTTTCTCAAGGCAGTAGATTAAAGGCTGCAAATGCTGAATTCGAAAAACTCTCCTATCCGCAAGCTGTAAGAAATTACGAAGCTTATTTAAATTCCAATAAAAAAAATTCAGAGCACGAAAAAGAGGCCTTAACAAATTTGGCGTTTTGTTATAGAAAACTTCAAGATTCAAAAAATGCGGAGAGGGTGTATCGTGATTTGTTTTCTGCTTTTCCAGATAAATTAGAAAGTCAACACTATTTGTTTTTCGCTCAAGCTTTGGCAAATAATGGAAAACATAAGGAATCACAAAAATATTATAGTAAATACGGAGAGCAACAGAAGCAAGATTTACGTGGACGCAAATTTACGGTGGCTTATATGGACGACTCCCAGTTTTACAAAGATTCAGCTCTTTATCGTGTGGAATATTTGTATCCAATCAATTCAAAATATTCAGATTTTAGCCCGATGTATTATGACAAAGGCTTGGTCTTTGTTTCTGCTAGAAATGAAGGGTCTGGGATAAAACGAATCTTCAATCAGAATGAAATGCCATTTTTGGATTTGTTTCTTTTTGGAGATACCATGCAGCTAAGAAAAGAAACCAAAGCCATAGTTTCACAGCAGCAAGCTAGTTTGGGCTCAAGCGGTAAAGGTTACAAGCCAACCATAGTCTCAGATGCTCAGGAAGTAATTGAGATGGAAGACCCAGCTATTGAAGAGTTTAGTAAATCCATAAATTCAAAATATCACGAAGGACCAGTAACTTTTTTCAAAGACTATAAAAAACTTATTTTCACTCGAAATAATTACTCAAAAGGCAGAGCACACAAAAGCGAGAAAGGCATAAATATGCTAAAACTCTACATTTCAACTAAAAAGGGAACAAAGTGGGGAGATGTTAAAGAATTACCATTTAATTCTGATAATTATTCTACGGGGCATCCGGCTCTTTCGCCAGACAATAGAAAACTTTATTTTGTATCAGATATGCCTGGAGGTTTTGGTGGCACAGACATTTATATGGTGGACAATAAAAATGGAGATTGGGGTTCGCCAGTCAATTTAGGAAGAGAAGTAAACACCGAAGGAAATGAGATGTTCCCTTTTATGGATGAGTTGGGAAATTTTTATTTTGCCTCTGACGGGCATGCGGGTTTAGGAGGCTTAGATATGTTTTACTTAGAATTCAGAAATGGGATACCCATAGGGGAGGCCGAGAATCTAGGTTTCCCAATTAATTCTACAAAAGATGATTTTGGCTTAATAACTAATGGAGATCGTTCTTCCGGTTATTTTAGTTCTAACCGTAAAAAAGGGTATTCCGACGACAATATTTATTCGTTCACCAAGGGTTGCAATCAGTTAAATTTATTTGTTTACGATGCTAGCACTAAAGAGCCAATCAGAGATACTGAGCTTAGAATGGTAAAAAATGGAGTGAATAAGAAAATGTATTTTACTAATTCCTCAGGTCATGCCTCTGTTTGTTTGGAGAGAGGGACAGATTTCGAATTTAAAGCAATAAAAGAAGGCTATGAAATAGGAAATATAACGTATGGAACCATGTCTAATTCCTTATCGAAACAACAAGATATTAAAATATTTTTAGAGCCCTCCAAACGCTTGATGGTTAAAGGTAAAATTGTTTCAGAAATGGATCAAAATCCTATTGCAGGGGCAATAGTAACGCTTGAAAACCAGAAAGATGGCAGTGTAATAACCGTAATAACAGGTCTTGATGGACGTTACAATTTTCAACCAGAAAAGGAGGGTAAATATGTAGTAACTGCCGTTAAAGAAAATTATGCAAAAAATACAGAAAATTTAGGCAAATTAAAGAATTCTAGAAAAAATAATTCCATAGAACAAAACTTTGGCATGATTGGTGAAGGTGATATATTTAAACTGGAAAACATCTATTATGATTTAGATAAATCGGAGATAAGGTTAGATGCCAGAAAAGATTTGGATGAGAAAGTTTTGCCAATCTTAATTAAATATCCAGAATTGCAAATAGAGTTAAGGTCACATACTGACAGCAGAGCGAGTAACGATTATAATTTGAGACTGTCAGAAGAAAGAGCAATTGAAGTGGTAAAATATTTAATTAAGAAAGGAATAAATCCAGCAAGGTTAATTGCAAGAGGATATGGCGAGACAGATTTAGTGAATAACTGTGATGATGATAACAGGTGTGCGGAGGTAGATCATCAGCAAAACCGTAGAACAGAATTTAAGATTTTAGCAATCAAAGATTACTACGGACTTAGAACGATTAAAGATTAGTTTTTTTTCATAGTTTAGGGTTAAGGTTTATTGCTAGAAAAGCATTGCCGAATTGAGTAATGCTTTTTTTTAAACTTTAAGAATTAGAAAAAATAGTATAAAGCAGAACGTTTATTTTACCAACCAATTGGCTAGAAAAAAAAACGGGAAGCACAAAAAGAATTTCATAGTTTAAGGTTAAGGTTTATTGGTAGAAAAGCATTGCCAAATTGAGTGATGCTTTTTTTTAAACTTTAAGAATTAAAATTAAGAGTAAAAAAATGTAAGGCAAAAGTTTTAAGCAATCAGCAGAATTTGTTGAGAGTTTAAAATTGAAAGTCCAAAAAGAATTTCATAGTTTAAGGTTAAGGTTTATTGTTAGAAAAGCATTGCCAATTTGAGTAATGCTTTTTTTTTGTTCAAAAAAAGAATTCTGTAAAGTAGGCAAAATCTTTACACTACTACTGTCAATAAAGTACAGGAATTAATACTTCGAGTTTTATGAAACTATCCAATTTTTTGAATTGGTTTTCTAATGTTTTATAATTGAAATCCTTAAAAAACACTTTAGGATTGTTTTTCTTAGACTTTTAATAAAAAACAAATCCTTCTTCTACAAATTGTAATTTTTTTTTATATTGCATCATACTTTTTAATTATTACCCTATTTTAGTATTATGAAAATCCTCGTTCCAATCTCAATTCTTTTGTTTGGTATTGCCTCTTTTGTTTCCGTAAATAAAGGTTCAAACGAA
>JANNWE010000305.1:0-2408 GCA_031414675.1 Cytophagaceae bacterium | reverse complement strand
CGGATTTGAGAAACCAGTAAATGGCTATCAATTTCCTGAAACGAAAGCAAAAATTGCCAAAATTCGAGCAGAGGCCGAAAGTCGTGGACTCACGGGCACTGAATTGACCGAATATTTGGCAAACAACAAAGGCCCAGCCGTAGAGTCAGCAGATGTGCCTGACGATGCCTACATAGACGGCGTAGTAGCTAAAAATGCTATTGAAATGCTTGGGAAATTTGCCAAAGACAAAAAACCATTCTTCTATGCTGTGGGCTTTGTTAAGCCTCATTTGCCTTTTGTTTCACCTAAAAAATATTGGGATTTATACGACCGATCAAAAATTAAACTTTCAGGAGTTCAGCAAATGCCTATAGGTGCACCCGAGTATGCAGCACAAAATTCAGGAGAATTGTATAATGGTTATTTGCAAAGCAATTTCGAGCATTTCGATTCAAAAGCCACATCCCAATCCGAAGCTATTCAAAGAGAGTTAATTCATGGTTATTATGCATCTGTAAGTTATATGGATGCTCAAGTGGGTAAGTTGTTAGATGAATTAAAAAAACAAGGCTTAGACAAAAATACGATTATAGTGCTTTGGGGCGATCACGGTTGGCATCTTGGAGACCATGGGCTTTGGTGTAAACACGACAACTACGAGCAAGCTACTAAAGCCCCACTTATTATTGCCTCTCCAGAATTTAAGGGCAACCAAAAAGCTCAAGGATTGACGGAATTTGTAGATGTTTTTCCAACATTAACAGAATTAGCAGGATTAAAAACACCGGTTGATTTAGCTGGCAAAAGTTTAGTTCCAGTTATGAAAAATCCAAAAATTGAAATAAAAATCTTCTCGCAAAGCCAATATCCAAGGAAAGGGGACAAAATGATGGGTTATACGATTAGGACAAAACGTTATCGTTATGTTGCTTGGTACGAACAAAATTATAGAAATACAATAATTTTATCGACCGCAAAACCAGTCGCTGTGGAATTGTATGATTATCAAAAAGATGCTTTGGAAACCGAAAACTTAGCCTCAAAAACAGAATATAAGCCTGTGCTGAAAGACCATGAGATATTGATGTCAGAATTTTTAACAAATCAAAAACATTCAAGGTAGAAACAAGAATTTGGGATTAAATATATTTAACTAAATTTGTTGCCAAAGTAAATATTTCAAGTAATTATATTTTTTAAAATGATTTTAGAAGAAGATAAAATTGCAATACCAGTAGGCACAACCCTTGATAGATTCATAAAGCAAAATGAAAGAGCATTTCCGCATGCATCAGGTGAGCTTTCTCAACTTTTAAGAGATATAGCATTGGCTGCAAAAGTCGTAAATAGAGAAATAAATAGAGCAGGGCTGGTAGATATAACAGGGGCCTTTGGTACAGAAAACATTCAAGGAGAAAACCAACAAAAACTGGATGTCATTGCTGATATTCGTTTTATTAGAGCCCTTAAATATGGTGGAGAAGTAGCAGGAATTGTTTCTGAAGAGCAAGATGAGATAATTTTTACAGGGAACAATAATGGAAAATATGTGGTTGCTATGGATCCTTTGGACGGCTCCTCAAACATTGACGTAAATGTTTCAATTGGAACAATTTTTTCCATTTATCGCAGAATTACCCCATTGGGTACCCCTCCTGAAATGAAGGATTTTTTACAAGGGGGGAGAAAACAAGTGGCTGCTGGTTATATCTTATACGGATCTTCCACAATTTTGGTTTTTGCAACGGGTCATGGAGTAAATGGTTTCACCTATGAACATTCTTTGGGAGAATTCTTTTTGTCACATACCAATATGCTCTCTCCAGTAGATGGAACAATTTATTCTTGCAATGATGGCAATGAATTAGATTTTCCTTTGGGGGTAAAAGCATTTTTGAATGAATGTCGAAGCAGACGTTATTCAGCTAGATATATTGGCTCACTAGTAGGTGATTTTCATCGAAATTTATTGAAGGGAGGCATTTATCTTTATCCACCAACGGAGAAAACACCGGATGGGAAATTGAGACTTTTGTACGAATGCTATCCATTAGCTTATTTGATTGAACAGGCTGGCGGACAAGCATATAATAGCAGCAATACTGATATTTTAGATATTGTTCCCGAAACACTGCATCAACGTACCCCTTTTTATGTTGGATCTTCAAATATGATGGACGAATTATTTACTTATATTCAATAGATTTTCAAAAAGATGAAAACCATTTTACGACTTCTTTTCTTTTATGTATTTTTTCCGATAGCAATTTTTGGTCAAAATTCAACCTTCAAAAATTGTAGTCCAATTTTGAAAAGCACAATTCTTAGCAATGCTAAAATTGCAATGACCGAAAAGCCAATTACTGTGACAGCCGAACGATGCGAGCGTTCAGCCGGTGGGCTTCATGATTTTTTTTCAGAAGGAG
>JANNWE010000304.1:0-1670 GCA_031414675.1 Cytophagaceae bacterium | reverse complement strand
AAATCCCGTGATTTACCATCTGTTTCTTTCGACTTTAAAGATCCTACTGAATATCCTAAAATAGAAGAGAGAGGTGCATTGATTCTTTCAGCAGCCCAAAGAGACCAACTCGCTAAAGAAACAAGCGATGAAAATGGAAATGCACATGGGGCATTTACTTATGCATTATTAAAGGCACTAATCACTGCACCCTTAACAGAATCTGCCGAAAAAATATTTATGAGAGTAAATATCAGCTTAAAGTCATCCAATCTTTCTCAAGATCCGGTTTTAGGAGGAACAGACCAAAGAAAAAAGAATGGGTTATTTGGAGAAAACACAGAAAATCTTTCAGGGAAAATAATTGTGCCTATTCTTAATATTTTGGATGTAGATAACATTATTCTTGCGGGCGGATTTGAATTAGGATTAACAGAAGGTACCATTCTAAATAAAGTAAACGCTAAAGATACTGTGCTGATTAAAGTTACTGCAATATTAGGAATTGGTAGATCTAGAGGGGAGTTGATATCGGGAACTTTAAAACAAATTAAAGCGGGAGATTTCTTTGAAATAAAATCTATTGCAATGCCAAACAAACCCAATCTAACTGTGAAAATACCAGTGATTGAGCTATCTTTTGTTGAGCTTCAAAATTTAATTTCCCCTTTCCAAGAGCTTATAAACAATGGGTATTTTACTGGAGTTACAAATCCCATAGAAGAAATTCCATCAGTTACAATTCTATACGAAAATGGTCAATGGAAACTAAATAAAAGTGGAAATAAGAATTGGGAAACCTTGCCCGATCTAAGTCAAGAATCATTAAAAAAGAAAATTTCAAAAAACTCAAACGTACTTTTTCAGCTACCTGCTTATAAAGATTTAGCTAGTTCATTGCAATTTGGGCCCAAAACCAGAAATGATGCAATTGCTTTGACCAATGACTCAAAAAAAGCAGATTATACCATAATTGGAATCTTAAAAGAAAATGAAATAAACTATGCCTGGATAAAAACAGAAATGATGGGTTCAAAAGCTAAAAGTATTACTCCACCCTCCACTGATTTTTTTAAAGTTTCGGAGCAAATTTCTAATTCGATTACTGAATATGCTATTCGATTAGGTAAAATAAACGCTTGGGCCAACTTACCTTCTCCAACTCAAGAAGAAGGCTCCTTTCCATACTCCTTAGCAATATTAAGTAAAAAAGACAATAAAATTATTGAAGCTTCAACGACCCTATATGAAGGAGACGCTATTGGCCTAATTTTGAAAGCTGATTCTAATGCCCTCGAAAATTGGGATGGAGTAAAAAGATTTTGTTATGTATTTGTTATTGATATGAAAGGGAAAACAACACTAATTTATCCTCCAGAAGATTTAGGAAATGAATTAATACCAAAAAAAAACAAACCTTTTCGATTAAGTGAGAATTTAAATGTTTCCTATAGAATAAGCGAACCTTTCGGATTAGATACCTATTATTTATTGACTTCTGAAGTTCAGATCCAAGACCTAAATGTTTTTACCGCCGATGGCGTTAAAAACCGATCTGCTACTTTCAACTCAAATCCATTAGCTTCTTTGTTAGAAAACGTCGGAACAAAATCTCGAGGTATTGAGGAATCAATTCCAACAAACTGGTCTGTTCAAAAATTACTATTAATTAGTGAAGCAAAATGAAAAAC
>JANNWE010000303.1:0-14439 GCA_031414675.1 Cytophagaceae bacterium | reverse complement strand
AGCAAACGCCATAAATAAGGCTATCCAAAGTTCAATAGTAGGTTTTTTATAGCTACCTTTTAATAATTTCCCCACAGGAATATCAGATTGACTTTGAGCTTTCTCTGGTAAAATAGCTAAAGATTGAAAACCCATTTTTTTTAGAATGAGATTTATTTTTTGAAGAGCATTTCTTGGTTGGGTTTTTAAATAAAACTCTATGGATTCCGAAAGAAAAAGGACGATTAATGGAACTGCCAATAGAGAAGTTATTCCGGCATATCTAAACATTTGCTCCCAACCATCTGCCGGTATTACCTTGGCAGCCACTAAGCCAGAAACTACCGCACCTACTGGGTAACCAGAGATAACAAAACTTACCCAAAAATCTCTAGTTTTATTAGGAGTATATTCTGCTGTAAGGGCGGCAGTACTCGCAAGCATACAGCCAATTCCTAAGCCACTAAAAAATCTAAATGCCAAAAGAGAATTTACTGAAGTAGCAAATGATGTTAAATAAATACAAGTACCCATTAATAAGGCACTGATCAATATTAAGTTCTTCCTCCCAATTTTATCTGCGTAGGGTGCCAAAATTAAAGTACCAATGGTCATGCCTATCAACCCGGCACTAAAAATAGTTCCAAGTACATCTGGACCAATACTCCAAGCTTTTGCAATAGAAGGGGCAGTATAAGAAATCACTAAAACATCCATCCCATCAAGCATATTCATTAAAAAACATACAAAAATAGTGGTAAACTGGAGATTAGATAGCGGACGGTTGTCAATCAAAGTTTTAGTTGAAAATTCCATTTTTAAATTTTAGGGTTATATAATTTTATATTTTAGTGCTTACTAGTATTTGTTCTTTTACTTTCTCAAAGATTTAAAAAACTGACTGATTATTCTATTGAAATATCTATAAACTTAATAAATATCCAGCCAAATCAGATAAGTCTTTCTCTTTCATTTGTATTGTACTTGGATCGGGCATTAAACTATTTTTTTGTTGGGTTCTCGATTTTACGTCTTTCGCTTTTAAAGTAGTTAATTTCCCTACAAGATCTTTTAATACAATATTTTGACCATCAGCTATTAAGAATCCAAAATAACTATCTTGTGCAGTTGTAAAAAGCCAAGGCTCATAACCAAAAGCCAAATTTGCTGAAGGATTTATTATTGCATCTAGTAATTCATTTTTATCATATTTATTTTTTATTAAAGTTAAATCTGGTCCGATATCAGCCCCTTCATTCTCTACCTTATGGCAGTTTTGACAGTTTGTTGAAAATACTTCTTTCCCTTTAACTATGTCAGAAGGCATATTAAGAGCCAAGTCTAATGATAAACTACGCCCCCCTGGTCTTTTGAAATAATCTGAAGCCATGCTCCTAATAGATAAATCTTTATTGTTAAAAATATGCAAATTGATCATTTCTTTTACCGAATTAGTCAATTTCCCATTAACAGCTTCCACTAGCAATAGCCTCCCTCCATAGCCATCAAGGGCCAATTTTTCAATTAAAAATGCTTTACGCTCTTTTGAAGTTTTCTCGAGTAATAGTTCATTTTTATTCTTAATCATATTTTTTTGAGAAACACTTAGCGTTTGTTCTTCCATTTGTTTCCAATTAATCAAATTCTGCCAATCGTTTGATTTTCTAAAATTCACCCAATATTGTGCCTGGCTTGAAACATCATTCATACCAGATTTTGTTAATTTTATCATCGAATTTACAGCTAAACTACTGTTTATAAAGGCAATAGATGTAATTGCCTCTTTTCTTTGAACTGCAGTAAGTTGGGCAGAGTTTGCTCTTACAGCTAAGCTATTTATTGCTTGTTGTGGATGCATTTCCCACAAAATAGCACTTTCACTTTCTGAATAATCCAAAGGATTTTTAGGTAAAGTTTTTTTGAAATCATTATAAAATAGATCTTTTTTTCTATCTATCCCAATTCCTAAGGCAGTTAATAAATAGGCATCTTCTTTTTTAAATTCTTTGGATAATGTAAGTAATATAGTTTTACATTTTTCATATTCTACATCTCTCATACTTACAAAAATCTCTCTTTTTAATCCCGCTGAAACAGTTTTTAAAAGTTTCGTACTATATTCCTCCATAGGTTCGCCAAGCTTTTTTAAAGCTCTAAAAGCAGCAATTTGCAACTCTCCATCTGAAGTGTATAATAATTTTTCCACTGCCTCCTTTCCTTCTTTACCCAAAGATGCTAAAAGCCAAACCGCTCTAGCTTTTATATAGGGATTAGGATCATCCAATAAGGTTAAAACTTTAGGAATAACCGAATAACCTTTACTTTTTAATTTCTCAAAACCAACATTTCTAACATTAATAGCTGGAGACTTTAAAACTTCCAATAACCCATCTATTGATTCAAAATCATAGGAAGGTCTATTTAATTTTTTATTCTTTGGCGTGATTCTATAAATTCTACCATATCCTTCTTTATCTTTCATGGCATGACCTCCTACCACCGGATCGTACCAATCTGCCACAAAGATAGAGCCGTCTGTTCCAGTAACAGCATCACTTGGTCTAAACCATTTACTCTTATTATTTTCTACGTTTTCATTCCAAATATAATGTTCTTCTGAAGCTGGTAATGAACTTAATAAATCAAATTTTTTCATTTCAAAACCTGCTCCTTTTGGCTTATTATGATACCCAAAAACCACATTTCTGCCGGCCTCGCAACTTAAAAACATTCCTTGGTATTTTTTTCCAAATGCGTCGCCTTCGTACACCATGACTCCTGTTGGCGAGCCAGCTCCTGTTTTATCACCAACGGGTAAAACTCCAGGGTCTTCTGAGTGCCAATGAGCCGAAAATATATCTTGTCCTGGTCTTCGGTCTCCTTGCCAACTTCTCGTACCGTCTTTCGAAAAATATCCAGCATCACTTCCTTCCATTAACCATGAACTCCTACAAGCTATAACTTGGTCATCATTATCATTTTGCCACATATTTCCGAAAGAATCCATTGCTATTTCATAACTATTCCTGAAATTATGAGCTAAAACTTTTAATTCTGTAGCATCAGGAGCAATCTCTAAAGCTAATCCACCAACCCATATCCGGCCATCATCGCTTTTCCGATTACCAGAATTTACATTATTATAAGGTGTACCTCCACTGTACATACTTCCAGACCTTAAAGTCCAACCAGATTTATCTGTAACTGTATGTGGACCAGCATTACCTACATTAAAAAGATATTTGCCATAGGGAGTTGCTATAAATGAATGTAAGGAATGATCGTGATCAAAGCCACCAAAGCCATTTAGGAATTTTTCTTTTCTGTCTGGTTTGTCATCCTGGTTGTCATCCGTATAAATTAATACATGCGGAGCTGCACTTACAATTACTTTATTTCCTATTACAGCAATACCTAGTGGAGCTTTTAAATCAATATCCTGCACAAAAACTGTTGATTTATCCGCTTTCCCATCGAGGTTAGTATCTTCTAAAATTACCACGCGGTCACCTTTTTCTTTAAAATTAAACCTCCCATCCGATTTATTATTAAAATCCCTATATTCAACGGCCTCTGTTACCCAAATTCTCCCTTTTGCATCCACATCCATATTTGTAGGGTTATACAACATAGGTGTTTCAGCCCATAAACTCACTTCAAAATCTTCTGGGACAAACATTGGATTTGGATCTTCTTGCAAAGAAAATGAGCTCAAAATAAATGCAGAGTAAAGCAATATTTTCATAATAAATATATTAAAACAAGAGTTCTCTTACAAATTGATTGTTTTTGACATAACTTTCAAACATATTAGAATTTGGTGGGACCGCCCCCTCAATCTGAATTGCCCCTTGGTAAGAAATTTCTTCTATGCATTCTTTCACTTTCAAAAAATCTACTTTTCCCTGTCCTAAAAGAAAATCATTTTCTTTAAAATGAAACTCACAAATCTGTTTCTTCTTTCCAAGCCAGCGAATCTCATCATAAATATTATAGCCCATTTTTTCAGAATTTGCTACGTCATAGTATACTTTAAGATTTGGAGAAGCCACTGCATCAATAATTCTCATATGCTCTTCTGCACTTAGCCAAGACTCAATCCCCAAAGTAATTCCTAATTTTTCAGCTTTAGGCATTACATCTTTGAATTTCTGAATCACGGCATCTTGACCAATGGTGTCATTCTTTATATCGCCTTTACCAAAAAATGCTATAAGTACCACTTTAACATTCAAAGCTTTTGCCACATCAATACTATCAGAAACCCATATATCTGTTTGGCTATCAGACTTATAAGGGAAATTATTGAGTTCTCCAATACCTAAGCCTGTAAACTTAACTTTGAAAATTTTGGCTAAAGCAAAATATGCTTCTTGCACATCTTTCCTTCTTAGGTGCATGTTATTAGTTTTTAATCCTAAACTAAGTTGAGCACCATCTAAACCAATTTGTTGAGCCATTTCCATGGCACCTAAATTAGATTGATTGCCAATAGACCAGTCGCAGGCCCCAATTGTAAACCTTTTATTCAGAGAATTAGGTACATTTAAAAAATTAGGAGATAACAAAGAAGTAAAAATTCCCAATGAACTTTTTTGAATAAAGTCCTTTCGTGATATTTTCATTTATTTAAATTAATGCACCAATTTAACAAATAATATTGTTTTTCCTTTTAACTAACAAGAACCTTTTTAATTTTATGAATCAAAAACAATTAAGATAATTCTCAATTTTCAAGTAAAAATTGGAAGCAATACTATTGAAGCTTAAAAAAAAGTATTAAAAAAACGAACAATTGCATTCCAAACTATTAATAATTTAACACAAAAGTCGGGCACAACTTTAAATCTCAAAGTTTAGTCCGACTTTTAGGTAATTGCCAAAAAGAAAATTTTTATTGATAGTTTGCTTTATTTTTCTTTTCTCTTTTTTCTTCTTTTTTTTCTTTAGGAGTTTTAGTCGCTTCTTTCTTCTCCGTTTTCTTTGTGTTCATTCCCTTTGCCATAATCTTAAATTGTTTTTATATCCAAAGAATAATTTTTGAAATTTTGAGCAAGGAAGCAAAAAAATGAATAACTTTTTAGTAAAAGGAAAAAAAATATTCTTCTCCGTTTAAAAAAGTCCAATTGATAAAATAATCATTTCAAGCAATCTTTTATTTTAATGTTAATTCAAAAGGTTAATTTCAATAAAAATAGTAAGAAGATCTTTAATAATAATTGATTTGTTTCTCAATATTCATCAAATGTCGAATTCTTACAAACTAAAAAATTATATCAAAAGGAAATAAAACCAAAGTATTAAATATTTATTTTTAAAATAAAAAATGTCAGAAATGACTAACTGTGACTAATCGTTTTTATTTTTGGTAAAAACTAAAAATGAAAACTACTATTTTTCCCTTGTTTTCGATTTTAATTTCATTAAACGTAATGGCTCAAAATGAACTTGAATTGTATATCTCAAAACTAGATCCTGAGATAAGTGTTTCAATGATACTTCAAAACAGTAAATCTCAAATCTTATTTGAAAAAAATAGTAAAAAGCAAGTTCCTTCAGCAAGCATTATTAAAATTCCAATTCTAATTACTTTCTTTCAACAAGTAGAAGAAAAGAAAATTAAAGAAAATCAGAAACACCGCTTAGCTGACAAAGAGCGAGTTGGGGGTTCTGGAGACATTCAATTTGAAGCCCGAAATACAATATTTCCATATATAGATTTAGCAACAAAAATGATTACTGTTAGTGATAATACAGCCACTAACATATTGATAGATATTTTGGGAATGGAGGATATAAATGAAAGAATTAGTAGATGGGAGATACCAAATACTCTGCTCCAACGAAAAATGATGGACACAGATGCAGTATTAAGAGGAAAACAAAACTACACTTCAGCTACAGACTCAAATACTTTACTTTTAGATGTATTAAATTACAATATTCTAAATAAAAAGAACGGCAAAAAGGCTTTAGACCTACTTTTTCTTTGTGAAGACAATTTAACCATACCACGAAAGTTACCAAAGAATATTCCCATTGCACATAAAACAGGCACATTAGATATCGTCAGAGGAGATTCTGCCATAATTTTTGGAAAAAATACTTTGATTCTAACCATTTTTGTGGAAAACTTTGAAAGTTTGGAACAAGCAGAATTAATTATCGCTGACCTTGCAGATATTTCTTACAATAATTTTGGAAAATAAAAAAACATTCATTTTAAACTATCAAATCCTATTGAAAGATTCTTTAGAATTAAAATGAATGTTATTATCAAGCAAAAGTTTTTACTTTAATGCTTGAATCATGTCACAAAGAATTTTTTCAGATTCCGTTAAATAAACATCTTCCTCTTTTCCACCTTTGGTAGTAGATTTATTTAATTTCTTCACAGACTTTCTTTTATCTTCAGATTCATCTTTTTCTTTTTTACGAATCTCATAATTCAATGAATATTCATTCTTGTCTTTTTGTGCTTTGTAATCTTCTAAATCGGCAACTAAATCAATTAAATTTTCATCCGTTTTTAATCTATTACTAAACTTGGAAGTCAGCTTATTTACAAGCTTTTCATTGACTATATTAAGCTTTAAGTAATTTGCTTTTTCCACCTCATCATAAGGAAGTGCCGTTGGCAATGAACTTTCTCCCATCTCATCCGAATTAAATGGTGAAGGCATATGAATATCCGGCTCCACCCCTTTTAACTGGGTACTGTTTCCAGAAATCCTGTAGAATTTCTCAGTAGTTAATTTTAATTGACCAAAACGCTCTTTGGCCTCAAAACCTACTCCGTTTCCTGAATTACTTCTAGAAGCTTGTCTTGGTGAATTAAGAAACTGGTCTAAATCTACTAATTGTTGAACGGTACCTTTTCCGTAAGAGGTCTCTCCTACTATTAAACCTCTTTTATAATCTTGAATAGCACCAGCAAATATTTCAGAAGCCGAAGCACTAAATCTATTTTGAAGTATCATAAGAGGGCCATTATAAACCAACTCTTTATCTGTATCATATTCAATATCCACTTTTCCACGCCCAGTTCTACGCTGAACTACAGGCCCTTCGGTAATAAATAAACCAGATAAATTTATTGCTTCGGTAAGCGACCCACCTCCGTTATTTCTAAGATCTATTAAAACTCCATCTACGCCTTTTTCTTCAAATTCCAACAAAAATTTCTTAACATCTTTGGTTGTACTTTGAAAATCCCCTCCTTTTCTAGCATCCTCAAAATCCCTATAAAACATAGGAATATCTATAACTCCAAGTTTATAATCTTTCTTCTCATGTTTTATTTCAATAACACTGCTTTGCGCAACAGCCTCCTCCAGCTTTATTTTTTCTCTTACAATTCTCAACAGTCTAGGTTCTGATCCTACTGGGGCATCAGCAGAGAGTAATTTTAAACGTACTACGGTGCCTTTTTTACCTCGAATTAATTTTACGGCATCGTCGGTAAGCCAACCAATTATGTCTTGAAATTCACCATCGTCTCCTTGGGCCACAGCCAAAATATTATCTTCTTTGTTTCCTAAACCGCTTTTAAATAATGGTCCCCCTGGCACAATATCTACAATTCTAACATAATCTCCTTCATTTCTTAAAGTTGCACCAATTCCTTCTAGCGACTGACTCATCTCAATATTAAATTGAGCGGCAGTACTTGGTATCATGTAGGAAGTATGTGGATCTATAACTTCTGTAAAAGAATTCAAAAATGTTTGGAATACATCTTCAGCTCTCCATTTAAGGACCCTTGTCTCATACATATCATAGCGTTTTTTCAGAATAGCTACTATAGCACTGTCTTTACTTCCACTTAATTTTAAACCTAATGCTTGACTCATCAAAATTTTATCCCATACTTTGTCGAGTTCTTGCTCAGAAGTTGGCCATTTCGATTTAGACCTATCAACTTCATAAGTTTCGGTGGTTGTAAAGTCAAACGGCCTATCCAAAAACTTTTTAATGTATTGATGCCTTTCTCTATACTTTTTTCTGTAAGAATTAAAAACAACAAAAGCGGCAGATAAATCACCTGTCAAGAGTGATTCATCAATGGTAAATTGATATTTATCAAAACTTTCGATTTCACTTTGAGTAAAATAGGCTTTTGAACCATCTATATTTTCTATATAGCTTTTCCAAACTTTTAATGACAAGGAGTCATCAATGTTAAATTTCTTATAATGATAATTATTCAAAAACTGAGTAACAAAAGCTTCTACTTTTGTCTGAGATGAATTAGGTGTAAGATCATCATAGCTGTACTTGGGAGTTTCAGTCTGGCCGTTTACGGTCAAAACTCCTACTGCAAAAAAGAAAACTAAAAAACGTTTTTTCATTTATTATTAGTTTTAAATCCCAAAAGCCATAGTATTGACCTATCAAGATTTGATTATTTTACTATTTCTAACAATTCTACTTCAAACATTAATGCTTGATTTGGACCAATGCTTGGTGGCCCTTGAGCACCATATGCTAAATCAGCAGGTATATATAAAGACCATTTCGAACCTGTATTCATTAATTGTAATGCCTCAACCCAACCTTTAATTACTTGCGTAACTCCAAAAGTGGCTGGCTCACCCCTACTCACAGAGCTATCAAAAACTGTACCGTCTATTAACGTGCCATGATAATGAACTTTTACTTGATCGGTTTCTAAAGGCTTAGGACCCGTCCCTTCAGTAATAACCTTATACTGAAGTCCACTTGGTAACGTTATCACACCAGGTTTAGTTTTATTATCGACTAAAAATAATTCACTTTTTTTTCTATTTTCGTCGCCCGCTTTTGAAGCTTGCTTTTGAAAATAAGATTGAATAAAAATTCCACACTGCTCAGAACTTAACATTGTTGCCCCACCATTTAAAACATCACTAAGTGCTTTAGATAAAAGCTCAGGATTAATATTTACTTTTTGATTTTTGAGATTCTCACCTACATTAACTCCGATAGCATAACTTAAGCTGTCAATAGAATTCTTTAGTCCCAAAGTATTGGACATTTTATCTGATATTGGCTTAGAAGGAGCAGGTATAGCAACTTTAGAATTAGGTGAGGTAACTGCCTTTGGTTTACTTGAAGCTGTTACTTTAGGTTTTACTTGAGCAATAGATAAAGTGTTAGCAAATACTATTATAATACCAAAAGCCACACCAATTTTAGAAGATAATTTCATACTTTTATTTAAAAATTTATAAATTTGTTTACAATTACGATAAAAAGACAAAAAAACGTAATAATTTTAACATTTTTAACAATATCATTAACAAATTTTTTATGTGTATTATTGTGGTATAGTTTTTGAAACCTTAGATTATTTACAAAAATAGTTTCCCTAATGAAGTCAATTTTAAAATATCCATTATTGGTGCTCAATGGAATTAAAAATTTAGTACAAGCCATAATAGCTGGTTTTGTTAAATTAGCCACTACAATTTTCAATCTAATTAAGAATGTAATACAATTTCTAGTATCAGGAACTATTAAAATTATTCTTGCAATTTTTAATGGAATAAGAAATTTAGTACGTGCATTCTTTAGAAAATTAAAAAACCCTTATCATTCCTCTACTTTAAGGTGGAGAGGTTTAATTCACTCAATTGCTATATCAGCATTAATAACTGTTGGATTCTTAATTCTTCAACCCTTTTCTATTAAAGATTTACCGGTTCAGGAAAAAAATGTGTTGTTCTCTTTTATAGCAGGTATTTCTATTTTAGGAATGCTTATTTGTCAGTTTTTGTTACCTTTTATCTTTAAATCTTTTTATAAGGAAGCTAAATGGACGCTGGGAAATCAATTTTTCCAATCTTTCTTAATGATATTAATAATCACTTTTGGTATAGTATTTTATCTTAGTAATACTGCTTCAATAAATTTAAAATTTCCAATTGATGCTTTAATAT
The DNA here is from genome assembly GCA_031414675.1 of Cytophagaceae bacterium. GTDB lineage: Bacteria > Bacteroidota > Bacteroidia > Cytophagales > Spirosomataceae > Leadbetterella. The sequence goes on along the minus strand of JANNWE010000303.1, from coordinate 4,540 downwards.
TTGTCCTTTTAAGTTTAATTCCTCTCTTTATTTTTGTAGTAATTCAAGAAATAATGCATGATAATAAATTTAAAAAGAATGCAAATGAAATGAATAGAGGCATGAGTAACACACAAGTTTTGCAATCTGAAAACCCACTTAAAGTCTTAATATTTAAAGGTCCAAATGAAAAGCTTAGTTTGATTCCTAATCAACTAATTTATACAAAAATTAATAAAAATGAATCAGAGTTTTATTTTCAAAACCCATTTGGATTAGATAAAAAAATGATTGCTATTGATGAAATTAAAGTAAGAGAAGAATTAAAAAATCATCCTCAGTTTAAGGCTTTTCATGATGACATAATCATAAATGTGAATGCTATTCAAAAAGTTACTGGAAATGCCAGAGGATATGAAATTGCTATAGCAAGAGTAAATGAATTGGTGAGTATTCCAAACAGATATAAGAAAGTTTTAGAAAAATTATGAGAATAGAAATTTTCTCAAATTAGAAGAATAATTACTTTATTTTTTTTATATTTTTGATTAAAAAACTTTCATCCAAGTATTTTGAGTTTTCATTACTAATTCAATAATATCTCTAACCACACCCCTTCCACCATCTATTGTGGAAACAAAATCACAAATTTCAATAACTTCTTTAGCTGCATCTTTTGGACAGCATGACAAGGTATTTCTATTTTTCATAACTAAATAATCTGGGATGTCGTCACCCAAAAATAATGTTTCAGAAGGGTCTAAATTATTTTTACTTAAATAAAAATCAAAAGTTTCTAATTTTTGATCAGTACCAATATTTAGAAATATATCTTTTACTCCAAGGCTACTTAGCCGTGTGCCTATACTTTTTTGTTTCCCACCTGAAATTATAGCAATTTTATATCCTTGCTTAATAGCCATTTGAATAGCATATCCATCTCTAACATTAAATACCCGTTGAACATCAGTCTCTCCTACTAGTAAAGTTGCATCTGTAAATACGCCATCCACATCAAAAATAAAAGTGGTTATTTTTAGCAATTTACTTTTAAGTCTAATGTCCATTCTTTGATTGTTTTAATATTTCAACAATAATAATAAAAAAAAGCGAGGGTTTACCACTCGCTTTTAGTTAAGAATATTTTTAATTAAATATTAGACCTTACCTTTATTTAATTCATCTTGCCATTTTTTCAATTCATCCCACTTCCCATCACGAGCCAAAGCGGCTTGCTCAGGCCAGGTACTAGGGTCGTGCATTTGAAATCGTGATCCAGCTGATTCTAATATCTTTTTTATTTTTGAAGATTCAGTCATTGCCAAATCAGAAAAAGTAAAAATGCCTGCAGCATGGCAGAGCTCCTCTATTTTTGGGCCAATGCCTTCAACAATTTTTAAATCATCTTTTTTAACAGGCTTTGAATCAGCAATAATTGCAGCAGGTGTCTCAAAAGATTTTGAATTTTCAATATCAACATTTCTTGAAATTTTAGTTGTTCTACAAGCTTCTAATTCAGTTTCTAAAAATTCAATTCTTTCTTTAAGTTGAGAAGCATGGGAATTATGGCGATTGATTAATCTATTTAACAGCCACCACAATAAAAGTAATGGCAATAGCCAAAACAAAAATATGTCTAAAGGGAAATTTGTGAATAAACATTTAAGATTTTCCATATTAAGATTTATTTATATTTTTTTTAATAGACTTATTGTAACTCTCCTATTTTTTGCCTTATTTTCTGGTGTATCATTTACAACCAAAGGTTCAGTCTCTCCTTTTCCTGCAATTTCAAGATTTGCTACAGAAAACCCTTCCTTTGAAAGTATGTTTTTTACAATCTCTGCTCTTTTTATTGAAAGCCCCAAGTTTAATTCCTCCGAGCCATCACTATCAGAATACCCTGTAATCATTAATTTTTCATTAGGATTCTTTTCTAAATATGTCTTAGCAGTTGATAACCAATTATCTATCTTCTCCGATTTATTAATAGAGGATTGCCCACTTTCAAAATAAACTTCAAGGGGCTCAAATAAAACCAACTCTTCAGCAGATTGAGTTATTTTTGTGGAGTCTTCAATGGGAGGTGGGGCTATACTTTGTTGCACAATTAAAGCTTCGGAATTAGAACACTCTGGTTTTCTAAAGCAATTCCAAAACCAACTGTATAATAAGGACCCCAACAAAATCATTAATGGTAAAAAGATTTTGTTCATGATTAAATTAAGGTTTATATGAAAAATGAGACAATTAAGAATTAAAATAAAATAAAAATAAAAATATAAAGAACTTATTAGACAAATAAATATTAAAAAGTAATGAATTTAAGCAAAAAAAAAAGATAAATTTAAAAATTTATCTTTTTTTTATATTATTTACAATTAGTTTTTATCTATTCATTGTCATTAAAAACTCTTGATTAGTTTTTGTACCTTTCATTTTTCCTAATAAAAACTCCATTGTTTCCATGGGATTCATATCCGCCATAAACTTCCTTAAAAGCCAAACTCTTTGCAATTCATCTTTATCCATTAATAAATCTTCTCTTCTTGTGCCCGATGCCAATATGTCAATAGATGGAAAAACACGCTTATTAGCTAATCTTCTGTCCAACTGAAGTTCCATATTTCCAGTACCTTTAAATTCTTCAAATATTACCTCATCCATCTTTGAACCCGTATCAATTAATGCTGTTGCAACTATTGTCAATGAACCACCATTTTCTATTTTTCTGGCTGCTCCAAAGAATCTTTTAGGTTTGTGAAGTGCATTGGCATCAACTCCACCCGAAAGAATTTTTCCAGAGGAAGGCATAACTGTATTGTATGCTCTTGCAAGTCTAGTTATAGAATCTAATAATATAACAACGTCGTGTCCAGACTCTACTAGCCTTTTTGCTTTTTCTAAAACTAAGTTTGAAACTTTTACGTGTTTCTCGGCTGTTTCATCAAAAGTGGAAGAGATCACTTCCGCTCTCACGCTTCTTTGCATGTCTGTAACTTCCTCAGGCCTTTCATCAATTAATAAAATTATTAAATAGATTTCTGGATGATTAACAGTTATAGCATTGGCTATTTCTTTAAGCAATACTGTTTTACCAGTTTTGGGTTGAGCCACAATCATTCCGCGTTGGCCTTTGCCAATTGGAGAAAATAAATCTAAAACTCTGGTTGACATAATATCTGAACGAGTACTTAAATTAATCTTTTCCTGAGGAAACAAGGGTGTAAGGTATTCAAAGGGAATTCTATCTCTGATTTCTTCGGTGGTTTTACCATTAACAGATAACACTTTCAACAATGCAAAATACTTTTCGCCATCCTTAGGAGGGCGAATTGAACCTTTAACGGTATCTCCTGTTTTCAATCCAAATAACTTGATTTGAGATGGAGAAACATAAATATCGTCAGGACTTGCTAAGTAATTATAATCCGCTGATCTTAGAAATCCGTAGCTACCCTCACTCATTATTTCTAATACCCCTATATTCTCGATTAAACCATCAAACTCTTTAATTAGAGTATTAAATTGTTTTTTAATGGATCTACTATAATCTTCTTTCTTTCTAGCTTCTTGTGCTTGCTCTTTAGTAATTTCATCATCTAAAACAATTCCTAGATCTTCGTCGGTAATATCTGGAATTTCCTCTACCAAATCAGAAAAATCTACTCCTTCTGCTACTTCAATCTCTTCTAAATTGCTTTCACTATTGGAAACATTTTGTGAAGAATCAGATGGCCCGGTATAATTATCATTTTCATTTGTGGCTTCATTAGGAACAAATGGAGAAAGATTTGGCATTGTATCTTCCGAAACAATTCTTGTAATTCTTTTTCTGATTTTTTGACCTGAATTTTCAATGGAAGCCACAGAATTTATTAATTCTGTTTTGATAACTTGAGGAATTTCAATAACTGGATTTTCAAAAACAGCGGAATTTGAATTGTCAATATTTGGGATTTCTTCTATTTGATTAGTTGGTATGGAAGCGGATGGTTTTGGAACTTTGGAGGTAACTTTCAAAGCTTTCCCTTTCTTAGGTGAAGCTCCTGAATTAATTAATTCTTGGGCTTCAATAATTTTTTGAACTAAGTCCTTTTTGGCAGTAGTTTTATCAAATTCGATGCCCAAGCCGGTGCTAATGGATTTTAGTTCTGATAGAAGTTTAATCTTCAAATCTTCTTGATTGTACATATATATTATGTTTTAGAACAAAAGGTAGGTTTTAAAGTACAAAAAAATACATTAATATTTTGTAAAATAATTTTGAAATAATCGAAAAATACAATTGATTGATTTCGTTTTGAGATGCAAAATGGAAGAATCTTTGAAGAAATTTTTATTCTGCCCACAATTATAAGAATAAAATAATTTATAGACAAAGAAATTTGACAAAAAAATAAAAAAAACTCTAAATTTTACCAGAAAATACAAAATCTGCAGGCCCTTTTAATACTATTTCCTTAAATTTAGAATTTTTATCTGAAGAAAAACTTACTGCTAGTTTTCCACCTAAAGTATGCACTTCACAAGGAGAAGTGATTTCTAAAATTTGACTGGC
>JANNWE010000302.1:0-8092 GCA_031414675.1 Cytophagaceae bacterium | reverse complement strand
GAACTTTTAATTATTCTGGCGTACTAACCTTAGCCCAAGCCACTGACTTGCTGGCTGGACTTTACTATGTAAATGTGCATAGTACTAGCTTTCCTGGAGGTGAAGTCAGAGGCCAATTAAGCACCTTATGTTTGGCTAATTATTATGTTTGGAATCCAGGTTCATTAAATGGAGCAACAACAATGGTTAGCCCGCTAACTACCACGGTTTATACAATTACAGCATCAAATACTACCTCCGGATGTTCTTCAACGGCTAGTACAACTATTACTGTTTTACCATTGCCTTCTGCTAGTAATACAGGGCCCTATTTGGTTGGTCAAACAATTTCATTAAATGCTTCTGCAGGAACATCTTATAGTTGGACAGGACCAAATTCATTTTCTAGTAGCGTTAGTAACCCCACTATAGTAAATGCTCAAAATTCTAATGCAGGAATATATACAGTTACAGTTTCAAATCTTGGGTGCACTGCTACTGCAACAACAAATGTGATAATTATGGGTGTAGACCCTTGTGTGCAAATTATGACATATTCTTATGTGCAAGCTGGAGATCCTTTTCAGACGCTTTTTCCATTGACCAATGGGCAAAAGATTGCAAAAAATATAAACCAGACTTCTATAATAGTAAAACCAATCTGTCCATCTATACCAATTGAAAGTGTTCAAATGAACATTAAAGGCCCTTATGATTTAGATTGGACTACCCTGCAAAGCTATCCGCATTTTTCTTTATATGATAATGCAGGTGAGTATGTTTTAGGATCAAATTTAGCAGCTGGAACTTATACTTTAACTGTTACTGGCTATGGCCAAAAGTTTGGATATGGGGGCACAACCTATGGGCCAGTTGTAACTACTTTTACTATTGTTGAAAATCCCCCAACTATTTCAGCTCCAACTCTAGTGGGTACGGCATTTTGTGCAAATTCAAATGTTACAATAAACTTTACTACCTCTGGTACTTTTGCTCCAGGAAATACATTTAAGGTTTTACTATCAGATGAAAATGGGAGCTTTAATAATTCACCTTCGATTATTGGCACTACCAATGTGGCGGGCTCTGTTTTATGCACTATTCCAAGTACAATAGTAGGAGGAGAGAACTATAGAGTTAAAATAATTTCTACAGATTTGGCAACTACTGGAAATAACAATTTAATAGCATTAACCCTTAATCCTTTAGTGGTAAATTTAGTGAGTCCTACCAATGATTATCCTTCGGGAACAATTACTAAGCAAGCCGCTCAGTTTATTAATGCAAGAAATAACATCTCTGGAGTATCTAATGTGCAATATAAAGCGGGGAATGCTATTAATTTAACCCCAGGTTTTCAAGTGGTTTCTAGCCCCGGTTCAAGTTTCAAAGTTACTATTGGTGGATGTAATTAGGAAAGGTATGTAAAATAAATTTTTAGATTGCTTTTTTTTTGACAAAGGACTTTAAATTAACTAAGTTTTATAAAATCCAAGGATTCACAAGTATATTCAGTGAACTCCTTGGGTTTTTTATAAAAATCTACTAATTATTAGCCTAATAATCAATTTTTCATTTTCAATTAATACAGTGAATCTTTCCAAATTTTAAGTAAATTTTTGAATATTCTCTTTAGATTGGAATACTATAATTGATAGAATAAGTTTTGTATATTTGAATCATTTAAAAATGAATATGAGGGTAAAAATTGTATTAACATTATTTTTTTCTTTGGTAATTGGAATTTCATTTTCCCAATCTTTACGACCAAATTTTCATTATTCGCCCTCAAAAAACTGGGTAAATGACCCGAACGGTTTAGCTTATTTAGATGGGGAGTACCATCTGTTTTTTCAATATAACCCTTTTGGAGACAAATGGGGGCACATGAGTTGGGGCCACGCAGTAAGCAAAGATTTACACAATTGGGATACCTTACCTCTGGCATTACCCGAAATACAAAATATTGATGGAAGCACCACAATGATTTTCTCTGGTTGTGTAGTGATAGATAGCTTAAATACTTCTGGTCTTTTTGCAAAGGGATTCACAAAAGGAATGGTGGCTATTTTTACTTCCCATGTTTCGAAACCTGGAATTGATATGGCTCAACATCAGAGCTTGGCCTATAGCTCTGATAAAGGCAGAACTTGGAAATATTTTGCAAAAAACCCGGTCTTAGCTATTGGAATTACCAATTTTAGAGACCCAAATGTGATTTGGTGGCCTTCTGAAAAAAAATGGATAATGACGGTGGTGAAACCACTAGAATATGTTACCCAGTTTTATGAATCTAAAGATTTGAAATCTTGGAAATTTATGAGTGAGTTTGGTAAACAAGGCGATATGACTAAGATTTGGGAATGCCCTTCCCTCATACGTGTGCCTATTGAAAACTCATCAGCATCTAAATGGGTTTTGATGATTTCTAGTGGACATCGCCAAAAAGGATATTTGGCAATGCAATATTTTGTGGGCGATTTTGATGGGAAAAACTTCAAATCTCAGGAACAAAAAGAGGTGCTGTATGTAGATGAAGGTAAAGATTTTTATGCGGCTATTCCGTTTTATAATTTACCTAAAAACAATAAAAAGCCGATTATTATTGGTTGGACTAATGATTGGGAATATGCCAACGATATTCCTTCAGAAGGTTACAGAGGAGGTTTTTCGGTGGCAAGGGAATTAGTTCTTTACAAAGAGGAAAACACATTTAAATTAAAACAGACTCCAATTATTCATCAAAGTGTTTTTACAGAAACAAAATTTCTTAAATCCGGTGAATTGTTTACTTCAAAAGTGGGCGTTAACACCAAAAACTCCTACCTGTTAAAATTGGAAATCGATCTGAGAAATAGTAAAGGTTTTGATTTGAAACTATTAAACAATAAAGATAATTTCGCTTTGCTATCGTATGACCTTGCTTCTGAAAGTCTTTCTTTCGATAGAACTAAATCAGGGAAAGTTGATTTTAATAAACGTTTTCCGAGTGTAGAGGTCGTATATCTAAAGCCTGAAAATCAAATTTTAAGATTGGATATTTTAGTTGATAAATCAATACTAGAAATTTTTGCAAATGATGGCAAAGTAGTAATTACTGAATTAGTTTTTCCATTTAGTACAGAAGGAGGGGTAGAAATTATTTGGAAATAATTTTATAATTTCAAAGGAAAATAATACTATTTTCTTTAGAGGTATGTTATGATTTAATTCAATTATTTGACTGACATTTATCATTCAATATTTAGGATTTATGGAGTTGTTTTGAAACTATAATAACAATTAAAAATGCAAAACAAAACGTATATATTCGATTTACATGAAAACCATGGAACATGGCTTAAAGCTTTAGATTTTTATCAAGACGAAATCCTAGTTTTCAAAAATAGATTAGCAGAGGTAAGTGCAAAAAATTCAGCACCTGATGTAAAGCACGAAGTTGAGAAGTTTCAAAATCGTTTTTTCATTCAAAAAAATGAAATTGATTTATTAAAGCACTATATCAATCATTCAGAAGCAGAATTGGTGGACGAAATAAAGGCAAACCCCATTGCATCTGATCATAGAAAAACAGAGGAGGATTTGCCACTTCGGGAGAGATTTGAAATTTTCGAAAAACTATTCAAAGAGCTAAAAGTTGATTTTAATGAATTTGTAGCTAAGTACTTATAAAAAAAGAGGAGATTTAAAGTCTCCTCTTTGTTTTCCATTTAAATTCGAGTGAGCGTAACTTATTTTCATTATTTTCTGATTTTTAAAAATAGAAATACTGCAAACAATTTTATCTGTTAATTTCCAATTACTGGCATCCGAAAAAAAAAAACTTATTAATATAATCACCTAAATATTAAGCCCTTACATGGCTTTAGAGTTGAAGGGGGTACTTTTTGTTACCAATATCAATCCTTTCGGATTTTCCCATACGGGATTATTGATTATCAGTTACTTAACATCTAAAAGTTCCTTTTTCTTAATCTAATCGGACACCATTAATTTTCAATTAGAATTTCTTCACGTTTTTTTCAAACTCTATATTTTTATTTTCAAATTTAAGTGCCTTAAAGAATTATTTTTTAGCGAAAACGCTAAATGTATTTTTTTGAACCTTAAATCTTCGATAAATAGTATCACTATTTTATGTGAGTAACAAGAAATTTTTTGATTCCTTTTGCTAATTCTTATAATTTGTTGATTTTCTATTAATTTGTTGATTTTCTATAAAAAATAAACCAACTATTTGTAAGGTTTTCACCAACATCCTACAAATCTACATATACGTCTACAATAGGCAAAATTTTACAACAATAGACTAAGTTTTTGGAAGAGTTGGCGAAGCATTTTTAAAAACATTTTTATTATTTTGAATCATCAATTAAACAGTAATGAATTGAGAAAAATCAATTTATTATCTTAAAAGGTACTTCGTTCCGCATGCTAAAAATCATGATGAAAACTAACCCTTATTTTACAGGTTCAAAAACTTTATCAAAGATTTTGTATTCTCATCCACTTTCTCCAATTTTATATTAAAAAATTAATGTACTCTATAAATAAAAAATATTAGGTATGAAAATTGATAATAAATATATAAAAAAAACTTTTTTTAAAATTTGAATTAATACCTAATTTTTTACTTTTGTAAATATTGTTGTGTGAAAGCAGTCCTTTTTAAATCATTCATAAATTATTTGAAACACTCAAATTCTTTCAGATTCTTAGTATTTAGTTTAATTATTTTGTTTACTTCGGAATCAATTTTTGGCCAAGCTAAAATGTGGCAAAACATAGGTAGTGAACCTAATTCATTAGGCTTAAAACAAATAATTCCTACGGACTACAAAATCTTGAAATTGGATATTTTATCCATGAAATTAGTACTCAGCAAAACACCTCTTGAATTTACCCTTGCTGCCAAAAGATCTAATGCAATTTTAGAGCTACCGATGCCAGATGGTAGTTTGGAAGAATTTGTAATTTTAGAATCCCCTATGATGGAAGCCGAACTTGCCAAACAATTTCCAGAGATTAAAACGTATTCAGGATATAATCTTAAAAATCCATCTACAACTGCTCAAATTGATTTCACTCCAAAAGGATTTCATGCAATGGTTTTATCCGCTAATGGAACTTTCTTTATTGATCCATATAATTCCGGAACTATCGAATATTATATTGCTTATGATAAAAAAGACTTAAAAATCAAGAAAAGTTTTTCTTGTGGATTTGACCAAGTAAAACAACCATCCATTGATAATCCAAATAAGCCAGCCTCTACTATTAGAATTCAAGCCCCAACTGGAATTAAAGCTTCCATTGGCGACGGAGTCTTAAGACATTATCGTTTGGCATTAGCCGCCACTGGCGAATACACCGCTTTTCATGGAGGAACTGTTAATGGAGCTTTGGCCGCTCAGGTTACTACGATGAACCGCGTAAATGGTGTTTTTTTAAAAGACTTTGCAGTAAAAATGAATATTGTTGCTAATAATAATTTAATAATCTACACCAATGGTGCTACTGATCCATATACAAACGATGATGGGGGTGTATTGTTAGATGAAAATATTACCAATTTAAATGCAGTTATTGGAAGTGCAAATTATGATATAGGTCATGTTTTCAGCACAGGGGGCGGGGGAGTGGCTGTTCTAGGAAGTCCTTGTAACACCCTAATTAAAGCAGGAGGAGTCACAGGTTCTAGTTCTCCGATAGGCGATGCTTTTGATATTGATTATGTGGCTCATGAAATGGGACATCAGTTTGGTGGTAATCATTCGTATAACAACTCTTGCAGCAATAATAGAAATAATCCCACTGCTTTTGAGCCTGGAAGCGGCTCTACAATAATGAGCTATGCCGGCATATGTGACCCTAACGTACAGGATAATAGCGATGCTTTCTTCCATGGTGGCAACCTTACAGAAATGCATGCATTTATTACTGGAGCAGGAAATGGATGTGCTACCAAGCCAAGTTATACCAATGCAATACCTATTATCACATCTAATTCATCAAGTCAGACCATACCAAAAAGCACACCATTTCTACTTACTGGCACCGCCACAGATACGGACGGCAATGCTTCTTTAACCTATTGCTGGGAGCAAATGGACATTGAAATTAGTGCTCAAAAACCAATAGTTTCTACGGCTACTGGGGGGCCAAATTTTAAGAGTTTTATCCCAAGCCTAAATAATACAAGATATTTCCCTAGAATAGCCGATATAATTGCAAATAGTTCTCCAACTTGGGAGGTTTTGCCAAGTGTATCACGTACGCTAAAATTCCGACTAGTAGTTAGAGATAATGCCGTTGGAGGTGGAGCAAACGATAAAGTCGACATTTTACTAACCGTTGACGGAAATTCAGGCCCACTTTTGGTCAATATCCCTAGTTCCACAGGAATAAATTGGGCCGCGCTTAGTAATCAAACTGTCACATGGAATGTAGCCAACACCAATAGTGCACCTGTAAGTTGTGCCAATGTGGATATTTTACTTTCTACAGATGGAGGTTTAACCTATCCTACTACCTTAGCAACCAATGTTCCTAATAGCGGTTCGGCCATAGTAACATTGCCAAATAGTACTACTAGCACAGCCCGTATCATGGTAAAAGGTGCCAATAGAGCTTTTTTCGATATTTCAAATAATAATTTTACCATTTCACCATGTGTAATTCCAAATCCACCAACCAGCGTTTCTGTGAGTTCTACAGCTATTTGTAGCGGCAGCTCCATTTTACTTTCTGCTACGTGTGCCACAGGTACTTTAACTTGGTATAATATTGCTATAAGTGGCACAGCTTTGGGTTCTGGAACTGCTTTTTCCCAAAGCCCAATTACAAATACTACCTATTATGCTTCTTGTGAAATTGCCAACTGTAAAAGTACAAGGGTAGCTATCAATCAAGTGAATGTAAATTCAACTTCTTCGAGTCTTACAGCTAATATTTCTAGTGGCACCTCCCTGTTCCAATCAACCCAAACTCTTATTGCAAGCAATAAAGTGAGTTCACCGGCAAATGTTACCTACAAAGCGGGTAATTCTATCACTTTAAATGCTGGTTTTGAGGCTCTAATTGGAAGTGTATTTTTTGCTCAGATTCAAGGCTGTAATTAAAAACTAATTAAAAAACTCTTTTTTATCAAATATTTAGTTTTTTTAGGATAGTTAATTGTATCAGTTAATTCCAAAATCTAGAGACAAAAGTACAAATTCCAAAATAAATCTTAAGAGCTTTGAAAACAATTAGTCAAACTCATTCCATCAAAATTTCTGCTTCCCACCCAATTTACTTATTTTTGCAAATTATTATTTTTTGGCTCTTTAAAATCAGTAAATGGAAATTTCGAAAACATACAATCCCAAAGAAATTGAAGACAAATGGTATGCGTATTGGGAGAAAAACAAATTTTTCAAATCCACCCCAAATCCCGAAAAGGAGCCATACACCATTGTTATTCCTCCTCCTAATGTCACCGGAGTACTACACATGGGACACATGCTTAATAATACCATCCAAGATGTTCTTATTCGAAAAGCTCGAATGGAAGGTAAAGAAGCCTGCTGGGTCCCTGGAACAGACCACGCTTCCATAGCAACAGAAGCCAAAGTAGTGGCAATGCTAAAAGAACAAGGAATAAATAAAGCAGATCTATCAAGAGAGAAGTTTCTGGAATATTGCTGGGAATGGACCGAAAAATATGGAGGTATAATACTGAAACAGCTTCGAAAATTAGGTGCTTCTTGCGACTGGGATCGAACGCGTTTCACCATGGAAGAAAACTTGTATGATGCCGTAATTGAGGTTTTCGTGGATTTGCACCAAAAAGGAGATATTTACAGAGGCTATCGAATGGTTAACTGGGACCCCCAAGCAAAAACAACGGTGTCTGACGAAGAGGTAATTACCAAAGAAATGCCTTCTAAGCTGGTGTATATAAAGTATTTAGGAGAAGAAGCAGAAATAGTAATTGCCACAACTCGCCCCGAAACCATAATGGCCGATGCCGCTATTTGTGTGCACCCTGAAGACGAAAGGTACAAACATTTAATAGGCAAAAAAGTAAAAATTCCGCTTATTAATAGAGAAATAGCAATTATTGGAGATG
>JANNWE010000301.1:0-3576 GCA_031414675.1 Cytophagaceae bacterium | reverse complement strand
AGCTTTTTCTCTATTTTTTTTTGTTAACGGTGCGGGATTTTATCTGAATTAACTTTTTAATTTGTAGAGGACAGTTATTTAATTTGGTACTCACAAACTAGCTTTTTTTGTCAATTTTATTTTTTTATGAAGGTAAATATTCATTTTTCAATCACTCATTTATTCCCTTAGGTATTATTTTATTTTTGTTAAAATCGCTCTATTTTTCAAAAAAAAATCTCCTTCCAAAATTGAAAGAAGATTTTTGAATTTTCTAAAGTGTAAATTAAGAACTAAAAAATTTTTCCTTATTTCTTTACTGAATCAACCACCGATATCGCCACCATGTTTACAATTTCACGTACAGATGCTCCAAGCTGCAATACCTGTACTGGTTTTTTTAACCCCAATACTATTGGTCCAATTTTCTCAATTCCAGCTACCTCTTTCACGATATTATAAGCAATATTTGCAGAAGATAAATTAGGGAAAATAAAAGTGTTTGCTCTGCCGTCAGCTAAGTCACTAAATGGATGGTTTTCTTTTAGAAGCTCAGTATCAAAAGCTAAATGTGCTTGCATTTCTCCGTCTACTATCATTCCGGGGTGCTTTTGTTTTAGAAGTTGTACCGCTGTTCTCATTTTTATTGCAGCTGGTCCATTAGGTACAGAACCAAAATTTGAATAGGTTAACATAGCAATTCGAGGCTTTATGTTAAACTTCTCCACTTCTTTTGCCGCTAATTCAGTAATTTCAATTAAATCTTCAACACTTGGCTCAAAATTGATGGTGGTGTCGGCAAGAAACAATGGGCCGAATCGACTCATCAGAATATACATACCCGATATTTTCTTGACGCCTTCTTGTGGCCCGATAATCTGAATAGCAGGACGAATAGTATCAGGATAGTTTCTAGTTAAGCCTCCTACCATGGTATCAGCTAAGTCGGTTTCAACCATCATAGAACCGTAATAACTTCTTCTAGTAATCATATTATAGGCTTCAGATTTTGTGAGGCCTTTACGTTTACGCTTATCAAACATTATTGCCCCAAAATTTTCAAGCCTATCTTTTTCCTCTTGGTTTGCACAATCTCTGGGATCTATTACTTGAACGTCATCTGGAAGTTCTATATTATTTTGAGCAAGTAGATCAGCAATTCTTTTTTTATTACCCAGTAAAATAGGAAAGGCGATTTTCTCCTCCAATACTTGTTGTACTGCTTTTAATACCGAAAGGTTTTCTGCATCAGCAAAGACTACTCTTTTAGGATTCTTTTTTGCTTTGGTAATGATTACTTTTGTTAGGGTATTATCTAAACCAAGTCTTTTTGATAATTGAGTTTCATAGACATCCCAATCTGGAATTGTATATTTTGCTACTCCAGTTTCAATGGCTGCTTTTGCTACTGCAGGAGCGACAGCTGTTAATAGACGAGGATCTACTGGTTTTGGAATAATATAATTTCGACCAAAAGACAAGTTATTTTCTCCGTACGCCATGTTAACCATGTCTGGAACTGGTTTTTTGGCGAGGTCAGCTAAAGCCCTTACTGCTGCTAACTTCATCTCTTCATTGATTTCGCTTGCACGAACATCCAGTGCACCCCTAAAAATATATGGGAATCCTAAAACATTATTAACTTGGTTGGGGTAATCTGATCTACCTGTGGCCATAATAATATCAGGTCTTGCCTCAGTTGCCAGTTCATACGAAATTTCTGGTGTTGGATTTGCCAAGGCAAAAACTATACAGTCTTTGGCCATACTTTTTACCATATTTTGGTCTAAAACATTACCCTTTGACAGACCAATAAAAACATCAGCACCTTTCATTGCTTCTTCTAAAGTTGTTTCTGCAGGAAGATTTGAATTAGAAAATTCAGATTTTTTTCCATCTAAATTGGTTCTCGAAGGATGAATTAGTCCTTTAGAGTCAAACATAAAGATGTTTTCTCTTTTGGCACCTAATGCTGAATACAGTCGAGTACATGAAATAGCCGAAGCTCCAGCACCATTAATTATGATTTTTACTTTTTCTATTTCTTTTTCTACCAAAATGAGAGCATTTAGCAAAGAAGCAGCAGAAATAATAGCTGTGCCATGCTGGTCGTCATGCATTACTGGAATGTTCAATTCTTTTTTAAGTCGCTCTTCAATTTCAAAACATTCGGGAGCTGAAATATCTTCAAGATTTACACCTCCAAATGTTGGCTCCATTATTTTTACCGTTCTCACAAATTCATCAACATCTTTGGTATTAAGTTCAATATCAAAAACATCTATGTCGGCATAAATTTTAAAAAGTAAACCTTTTCCTTCCATCACAGGTTTTCCAGCTAATGCACCAATATCTCCAAGTCCCAATACAGCGGTTCCATTACTAATTACAGCTACTAAATTGCCTTTTGCTGTATATTTGTAGGCATCTTCAGGATTGGCTTGGATAGCTAAACATGGCTCAGCAACACCTGGAGAATATGCCAATGAAAGGTCTCGTTGGTTAGCATATTCTTTAGAAGGTATCACTTCAATCTTTCCTGGTCTTCCTTTTGCATGATAATAAAGTGCTTCTTCTTTTAAATTATTTTCTTTAGACATCTTATAATTGTAAGTTTTGTTCTCAATTCAAACGTGAAGGTAAAAGCAAAAAATAGAATTTAATGAGTTTTATTTCAAAAAAAGCGTTTTTCGTTAATTCTAGTAGGTAAGACTAAGTATTTTTTTTTCAAAAACGCTACCTACTAAAAGTTTGTTTTCTGAAAAGGGAGCACCAACACTTGAACCCGATATAGACTCACCATTATTTAAATAGATGATTTTTTGATTTAAAGAATTCTTATTTAAATCAATATTCAGTTCCAAAATTGCGGAGGCGGAATGTTTATTTTGATTTAAAGCATGCTTAGTAAAATCCAATACTTTTGGATGACAAGCTATTAATAGATTTCCATCTTTTTTTATTTCAATATTGTCAGGAGAATAAAGTAAATTAAATTTTGCAATTTCCTCAAGCTGTTTAGATTGAATATTTGGTTCGAAAATATATAATTTATTAGTAGTAGTGGAAGTTACATAAATCTGCTGCCCATTTGGGGATAAATTTATTCCATTAGCATAGGCTATCCCATTTGATACTATTCTTGCTTTTTCGCCGTCAAAATAAACTACATTTCCACTCGGAAATTTAAGGTAATCTCCTATTGTTCGAAGCCAATCTTTTTTACGGGTGTGGTCGTTGGTTATAAAAAATTGATTTTTACTTAATGCTAGAATATCATTGGGCGAAATAATCTCTGTACTTGAATATTTATTTAGAAATAATAGAGAATCTCCTTCGACTTTAAAATTAATTATCTCTGATTTTGAATTTCCATGAGAAATTACAAAAAGAAATTTTTCGTTTTGTGGTGTTTTTATAAATGAAATTCCATGAGGTCTAAAGCCAGTAATTTTAAATTTACTAGTAAGGTCTTTAAAAAATATACTTGAGTCTTTTGTATTTATTAGGTATATGGCTCCAACTGCATTTGGAGTTCTTCTGTCTTGAGAACTTAAATAAGCTAATCCAGTTTCTTGATCAATTGTAATATCCTCA
>JANNWE010000300.1:0-1571 GCA_031414675.1 Cytophagaceae bacterium | reverse complement strand
TGGTTTAATGCCTTTTTTATTCTAATCTTAGTTCTTACCTTATTCATGAAAAAAATAATAAATATTAGTGTGGGGTAAATCATAAAAAAAATGTCTTAGAATTGTACAATATTATTTTCGAATAATGATACAAGAAAATCGGATAGAAAGGCTAAAAGCGAAAAAAGAACTAAACTTATTTAAAACATCAGAAGAGTCAAAGACCGTTTCTGATGAATTCTTTATTGTAAAAAGCTTTCTGTCTTCTCCAAAACTAGGGTTTGACTTGCTTTTTCGTAAATATTATGTAAATCTTTGTAATCATGCCATTCGGTTTGTTTATTCAAAAGAACTTGCAGAAGATATTGTGGCCGAGGTTTTTACTAATTTTTGGCAGAATAAAGTTTATGAAAATATTGGCACATCCTACCGATCCTACCTCTATACTGCTGTTAGATTTAGATCTTATAATGCCATTAAAATAGAAATTAATAGAAATAAAAGTTTTGAGGAAGGCAGCATAGACTTTAAAGTTTATGAAAATTCACGTTCTGAAATGCAACCGGATCAAATTCTATTATTTAATGAACTCACTAAAAAGTTAGACTTTGCAATTCAAAATTTGCCTCATCAAGCAAAAAGAGCATTTCAATTAAATAGACTGGAAGGAAAAAAATATTCGGAAGTAGCAATTGAGCTACAAATTACCGTTAGCGCTGTAGAAAAACTAATTAGCCGGTCATTATCCAAACTTCGAGAAGAACTCAAATCTCATTGGGTAGTTTCAAGCATTCTGTTGTTTTTAATCAACACATTACATCGAATTTAGATATGGAAAAAACTATATCAAAAAAGATACTATTCGATTATTTTGATGGGAAAAGCACTTCTATTCAAAAAAAAATGATTGAAGAATGGTTGAAAATAAAAGAAAACCAAGAGAATTATTATTCGTATTTAGACCAGTGGGAGTCTGAAAACCCTCAATATATTTTTGATACACAGAAATCTATGGATTTGGTAAATCAAAAATTTAATTCCAATTTCTCTAAAATTGAAAATGTTGAAATAAATATCCCCTATTGGAAAAAATATTTAATAAGATTTATAAGTGCTGCTTCAATTATAGTATTGGCTTGGTTTGGATTTAATGGCACATACAAGGCAATTGACATCTCATATGAAATGCTGGTGGAAGATACAAAAATTGAATCGGGAGATATTTATGAAAAGCAAAATACCGGTAATGTTTCAATGCTTATTACTTTACCTGACGAAAGCTCGCTAATTTTAGAACCTAATAGTAAGATTTCTTATTCTCCACAATCCTATAATAAAACCAATCGAGAAGTAATTCTTTCAGGACAAGCTTTTTTTGAAGTCCAGAAAAATTCTGAAAAACCGTTTTTTGTTTTTGCAAACAATATTATCACCAAAGTATTGGGAACGAGCTTTACTATAAAAACCGATATTTATAGTTCTCAAGTAATAGTAAAAACAGGAAAAGTTTCAATAATATTACAAAACGATAAAAATAAAGAGGAAAAGATTATTGGTAAAGGTTTAAAAGGTTTGGTCTTAAATCAAAACGA
>JANNWE010000299.1:0-3968 GCA_031414675.1 Cytophagaceae bacterium | reverse complement strand
TAAACCCAAAAAACTCATTAGACATTCTGGCGAAGTAATACCGATTGGTCGGCCCCATTTGAAAATGGCTATGACGAGCATCGAAATACCTATCGAGATAGGTTTGCAGATGGTCGGAAATAGGTGGGGCGGCCTCCGATGAAGTAACGGGGGTCGCCTTCGACTTTTATTTAAGCCGATTTTCTAATGCGTTTTTGGGTTAAAATCTTTGAAATTGTCATAAGACGGTTAAAGGTTTGCAAAATTTATCCTTTTCTTAATAAAGCCTAAAACAAAGGCATAAATTGTATATTACTGGCAACCAACAAACCTTGAAATTTATAAAAAAACATCTCCAAATAACCATTCAAGGCTTATTTTCCAATTCTTCAACCATAGTGCCCCTAAGTTTTATTCTCAGTGTGTCCGTCAGACAGTACAAGCTTCGTTGAGCGGATTTTTGTTAAACGCATTATCCATAAACTCACCACTACGGCAACCCTTCAGGATGAATAATAGTATAAAAAAAATATACTTTTAAACCGCTATTCAATTTACTTGCAGAAGTTTTTTAATGGTTTCACTGACCGCTTATTTATTTAACCATTTCAAGGTTGATTCTAAAAACTGCCCATTATTTTGCTGATTGGTGCCACTAGTACTTCTTCCATCGTTGACACAGGCAATAAGCAGTTCTTTTAATTCTTTCACTTTTTCGGGAAACCTCGAATTTAAATTGTGCCTTTCTTCCCGGTCTTTGCTCAGATCATATAACTGAACCTCAGGCAAGCCGAGCTCTTCTTTTCCTTGTATTGGCGAAGTCCAGCCTCCAGAGCCTGCCCCCATGATCAGTTTCCATTTTCCACTTCGAATGGCAAAGTATCCGCCCGATGAAAGGTGAACCGTATAATTTCTTGTGAAATTCTTTTTTTCAGTATTTAGCAGAAGTGGTAAAAGGCTATAACTATCTTCCCCCGCGTTTTCAGGTAGTGTAGTTTTAACTAAATCGGCTATTGTTGCCATAAAGTCGTTGAGGCATACGGTTTGATTAGTGCTGGTATTTTCTTTTACTTTTCCAGGCCATTTAACAATAAATGGAATATGGTGACCTCCCTCCCAAATGTCTGCTTTCATTCCCCTGAAATCGGCATTTGGATGATGTCCATAGTTCTGAACTGAATTTAGTTTCCCATACATGCCTGTTCCATCAGTAGCTGGAGAACCATTATCACTTGCAAAAAAAACAATGGTATTTTCTCCTATACCTGCTTCTTCTATAGCTTTTACTATTTGTCCAACGGTGAAATCAGTTTGCTGAACAAAATCGCCATATAATCCGGCTTTGCTTGTGCCTTTAAATTTATCCGTTGGTGCTATGGGTGAATGCGGAGATGTAAGTGGCATGTATAAAAAAAATGGTTGCTTGTCTTTTGATTTATCCTGAATATAAGTGATAGCTTTTTTGGTTAAGTCGGGCAGGATATTTTCAAGTTGCCAACCTGTTATCATCTTTCCAGGATGCCCATACATCTCAGCAGGTTTTATGGTATCCGGTTGTTTTAGTAATTTATTGTTTTCAATAAAACAGTAAGGTGGGTAGTTGGGCACATCTGTTCCAAAATAATAATCAAACCCTTTAGAAATTGGGCCGTTTTGAATTTGAGCGGTAAAGTCAATTTCTTTTTCCAGTTTCCATCGTACTTCTTCCGAATTATGACCTTTGTACAAGGAATCTTTAAACATTGCCCCATTTTTCAAAGGCCAATCCCAGCCAAGATGCCATTTGCCAATGCAGGCAGTACTATATCCTTTCCCCTTTAAAAACTGTCCGACTGTTAACCTATCTTTTTCAATTAAGGGAGGATCATATAGGCCCAGAACACCAGCTTTTAGTTTCGACCGCCAGGGATACCTCCCTGTCAATATTCCATATCTTGTAGGAGTACAGACTGCAGAGGCTGAATGAGCGTCTGTAAATATCTTTCCTTGGGCAGCAAGCTTATCAATATTAGGAGTTAGAATTTTTGAATTTTTATTTAAGCAGCTTACATCTCCATAGCCCATATCATCAGCAAGAATAAAAATGATATTAGGTTTTTGTTGTGCATAACAGTGTATAACAACAATAAAACACAAGAAAGATAAATTCAGCAGTTTTCTCATACCCAATTTTTAAATTTTATTTTCCTTAATTTATTTTAAAGCTTCACAATTTATTACTCCTTTTTATAAAAATTAATCATGAACCCTCAATATGTAACTTACTGTGCAATCTCCCCCATAAATATTCGTACCGGAAGTTACATATAGATAGGTGGGCTTCCCTTTTTGAATTAAAAGTTGGGGCCGTTCAAATTTTGCAATGGCTGACCCGTACAGTCTCTGGGATTTAGTTTTATCAAAAGTGGCATAATTTTCGATTGGCCTGAACCCCTGTTCATACGTATCAAATAATTTTCCTTCTTTGGATGTCCACAGTATTCCACCACCTTTTTCAATTATCCCGTGATTATCGGTAGTAAGCAAAGCAATTTCCTTTTTATAAGAAAAAGCATAACCATCTTCAATGGCAGCCTTATTACTGGTTACCGATGTTGGCATCATCTGGTAAGGTCCTTTTATAGAATCGGCAATGGCTACACCCATCTTACCATCGGTAGATTTGAAATAAAGGTAATATTTTCCATTGGGATGTTGATAGAATGCAGGATTATTAACTCCATTAGTTGCTTTAAAATTCCAAGAAGTAGAATCGGCTGAGGCTTGAAAAATCATTCCATCATTGCCTGCTTTTAGCCAAGGGCCATATAGACTTTTAGAAAACAACATGCCAATCTTTTGATTAGAAGGATGAGGGGGTTGGGAAGGATTATTATTAGCAATATAAAAAAGTACAAAGGTGTTTCCGACTTTATGTATCGTTGGGTTATGCGGTGCATATTTATCCCAAGTATTTTCACCTGTTCCTTGAAGAACAATATCAGAAAATACAAAAGGTCCTTCTGGTTTTTCTCCTATATAATGAGCTATTTCGCTATGAGAACGCCAACCCGGATCCACATTGTATTCTTTTGGCCATCGAGCAACAAACAAGTGTATTTTGCGGTCATTTCCTTCTATGGGAGAGGTACACCAAATATGATATCCTTTTTCTTGCACAGCTATGCCCACAAACGAAAGGCGTGCTGCAAATGGGTGTTTGTTGGCTGAAGTCCTATTTTTTGAACCCGAACAGGAAATAAAAATACCACATAATACTGTTAAATAAATGTTGACCCTATTATTTTTAATAGGGCAACAGCCCATTTTTTCCTTTTTCAATATATAGTAAATGATTTAATCATTGGAGCACCAGACGAATCAAGTATTCTTAACCGAATTTTTTTACATAACAAGGGTGTATTTAATACAAAAATGTATTTATGACCTATACAACTTCCTTCAGCCAACATTTCCCATTTATTGTCTATCAATGCTTCAACCAAAAATGATCTGACCTTTTCTCCAAATTCAATATTTTCTTGAATAACCAATTCGCTCATCGGCTTTCCTGAAGGAATAAGAAGCGTATAGGTGGGGTCATCCTCTTTCCATACTGCTACTGGATTTTCGAATCTTTTTTTTATTTCAGTTCCAAATTCATTAAGTCGAAGTACATCGGCATCGGGCAACAAGCCCCGGTCATCGGGTGTTATTCCAAGTATTAGTGTTGAATTATGCCCCACAGAGTTAGTGTACATTTTCATTAAAGCTTGCAATGGAAAAATATATTGATCGTTACCAGGTTCCCAAAACCATTCGTGCCCCTTATTATACCCACGCAAGGGTGCATCACTCATAGCAGGCATCCAGTATTTGCCGCTGCTATCGCCATGTTTTAATAAATTGAAATTATCAGCAAACACTTTTTCTTTATTGGCTGCATGCGAAAAAGGAAATGAAAATGTGGACCAGCAAGGATAAGGCACTGTACCACTTTCACTACCACC
>JANNWE010000298.1:0-8943 GCA_031414675.1 Cytophagaceae bacterium | reverse complement strand
ATTAAGTATTTTGGAATTATTCTCCTTATTTTAGGTGGACTGGGAATTTTGGGTAAACTACAGGATCGCGTGTCCAATGACAAAGAAACTTTAAATAATAAAAATGGAAAAGATTTTTTTGAGGTAAACAATTTTATGGGTGGTAGTAAGAAAGAGTTTACTTACCCAAAGTTACGTGGTGGCATAATTAACAATGTTATGGGCGGTTCTGAGATAGATTTGAGAACATCTGACATGGATAAAACAGCCACAATAGAGGTTTTTTTATTAATGGGTGGTGCTAAAATCATGGTGCCTAAAGATTGGAATGTAGCCTTTGAGACCATTAATATAATGGGCGGGACCAAAGATCAAATTGAAGATGAAGAGAGTACTTCTGAAAACACAAATAAAACATTGATAATAAAAGGTACAGTTTTAATGGGAGGCTTGCAGGTTAAAAGATATTAATTTTCTTAAAATATGCGAAACCCAATTCTAGCAGGAAAATTTATATTGTTAAAGTATTTCAGTATTTGGATACTTTTTTCCATTATTTTTTTCCTATTAATGTCTTATTTTTTACATGTTGAAAAAGATTTTTTGGCGGCAGATACTTTGATTCAAAATATAATCATGGCTAGTTTAATGATTGGAATTTGGTATCCAATTAATTATATGACATGGGAAAATCAAAAAATATCACTTTTAATATTTAATCACCTGCTATTATTTCTGTTATTTATAATTACTTGGATTTCGCTCACCCATTTTTGTTTAAGAATTATTTTCCCTATTTCAAAAATTGAAGAATATATTAATGGCGGTATTGCGTTTAAATTACCATTTGGATTTTTCGCCTACATCGTATTTGTAATCTCAATATATTTATTAAAATATTATACCTCTTATATTGAAAAGAAAGATATCGAGAGCAGGCTGAGTGAGTCTATTCAAGAGGCTGAGTTATCGCTTTTACGTAACCAAATGAACCCTCACTTTATTTTTAATAGCTTAAATAGTATTAGCTCACTTACTATTATTGACCCAGAAAAAGCCCATGAAATGATAATAAAGCTTTCAGACTTTTTAAGGTATACGGTAGGATACGGGCAAATGCAAAAAGTAGCCTTAAAAAAAGAATTAGAAATGTGTGAGGCCTATTTAGCCATCGAAAAAATTAGATTTGGTTCAAAGATTCAAGTAGAAATGCAGGTAAATGAAAATAGTTTAGAAATTGAAGTACCCAGTATGCTTTTACAAACCCTTTTTGAAAACGCAGTTAAACATGGTATATATAATTCTTTAGATCCTGAAAGAATCTTATTTACATCCTACTTAGAGAATGATAGGCTTTTTTTAATGATGGAAAATACATTTGATTTAGAAGGAAGCAAAAAAATTGGAACAAAGACAGGATTAAAAAACATAAAAGATAGGCTTAGATTGATGTATAAAAATTTAGCAATTTTTGAAGATAAAATAATCGAAAATAAATTTATTGTTAACATAAATTTACCAATAAACACATGAAAATTAAGACATTACTAATTGACGACGAAGAATTAGCCCGTAGTTTAGTAAAAAACTTTATTCAAAGCGATTCGGATTTTGAGGTAATAGGTGAAGCTAGTGATGGTTTTGAAGCACTTAAATTGATAAATGAACTAAAACCAGATCTGATTTTTTTAGATATTCAAATGCCAAAACTCACGGGCTTAGAAATGTTGGAACTTATAACAGACCCTCCTTTAGTGGTATTTTCAACTGCTTATGATCAATATGCAATTGCAGCGTTTGAAAAAAATGCAATCGATTATTTGTTAAAACCATTTTCTAGAGATCGATTTCAGAAAGCATTGCAGAAAGTAAAAGAAAAAATTGAGGCGAATGTAGATTCAAAAGAAGAAATTAAAAACCTCTTGGCTACACCTCTCCCTACAGAAAAGTCTTTGGAAAGAATTGTAATAAAAAATGGCTCTAAAATAGAAATGATTCATTTTCATGAAGTTACTTATTTAGAAACTTATGGAGATTATGTATGGATTCACACTGAAAAAGCTAAATTTTTAAAACAAAAGACCATGAAGGAGTTTGAAGAACTTCTGCCTTCCACCTTCTTAAGAGTTCATCGGTCATTTTTAGTAAACCTAAGTTTTATTCAAAAACTTGAACTATATGAGAAGAATTCTTATCAACTACTATTAAAAAATGGTGCGAGAATTAGTGTAAGTAAAAGCGGATATAAAGAATTGAAAGATACTCTGGGGTGGTGAAAATAAAATAACTATTTTTATTAAAACCACTTATAAGAATACTATACATCTAAAAACTAAAAAGCACTACTCTTTCCTTTCAATTCTAATTGACTTACTGCATCTAATAAATTTTCAGAAAGGTTTTTTAGCCATTTGAGTTGTTCTAAAATAGATTTTGCTTCTTGCAATTGGTTTCTTTTTTCTGTTGATATTTCAAAAATTCCAGCTGCTATTTCTTTATTTCTTATTGTTTTTAGGTCTGCATATTTTTTATCTAAAATTTCCAAAGACTTCTTACAATTGTCTAAATTTTCTATAGGTTCAATAGCGTTCAAAATAGCAACACAATTTTCCAAATTTTTACCTATATAGTCCATAATAATATCGAAACTTTCAGATGAACTGGTGGTTTTATGGCTCTGAATATAGGCCGAATAAGCAGCGATAGCGGATAAAAAGCTGTTAATAAGAAGAACTGTTGCATAAATAGTATTGACTTGATTTCTTTTTGATTTGGGATCCTCTTGTAGCCTTTGAAAAGACCCATTTAAATTTCCATTTTTTAAAAATGCATCTTTTCTTATCAGTCGATATGCTGTGTCAAGTTCAACTTTCGATCTGTACAGCATATTTACGGATTTTAAATAATTCAAATTTGCTAGTAGGCTTTTTATTAAGGATTCTTTTATACTTTCTTTTTCCCAAACAGGCCAGATAAAATACATGGAAAATAAAGAAATCAAAACACCAATGAAAGTAAATAACCCTCTATTTAAAATAGTTTCCAGAGAATCAGTTTCATTCAAAACGTATAGTAGTAAAATACTTATGGTAATACCTGCAGACCCTATTTTATAATTTTTATTAATAAATGAGAAGCCTAGCCACAAAGTAGCGGAAGCTATAATGCCATAGACATAGAAATTAGAAAAAAAATAAACTATGAAAAACGTAATGGCCATTCCTAAAACTGTGCCAATCATTCGGCTTTGGGCTCTACTTTTTGTAAGCCCATAATTGGGCCTTAGAATCACTAGGGTTGTTATTATAATCCAATTGGTGTAGTCTGAATTTATAGCATTCCCTATGAAAAAACTCAACAAAAAAGCTAAAGAAAGTCTTATAGAATGCCTAAAAATTACGGATTCGGTGGTAAGATTACTTTTAATAGTGTTCCAAGAGTAATTCTGTGTAGTTATAAACTGACTATTACCCTGAGTAACCAAAGTTGATTTTTGAAATAAATTATTATAAATATTGGCTATTAAACTAAGTTTTTCAATCTTAATGCGTTCTTGATCTAGGAGATTTCTCAACATCAATGCACCTTCACGGGCTTTTGGTAGTTTAACCGCTTCTACATAAATTTTTATATTTTTTTCCGCAGTTTTTAATGTTTCATATAGTTTATTATCCAATAGGAAATCTGCATTGGTTCTAAGAGCCTCAGAGAGATTTAAAACATTCTCTGAAACTAATTCAGATATTTTTTGAAACGGTTTTAATAAAATGACATGCTGATTGAGTTCTTCTTCAAATACTTCTACATCTGGATTCCATGCGATAGCAATTTCAAATAAATCAATCAATTCTTTAAAAATAAGATAGAGTTTCTGATTTTCCTCGGATGAAATCAACCTTGACTTTTCGCTCATCAACATGCTTCGCAATAACTCATGTTTGTCGTTAATGTCACTTTGGGTTCTTAATAATTTATTCTGCAGTTCCAAAGAATTACTCTCCTTTTCCCATTTGATGTCCTCATTTATTTTTAAATAAATGGCGGTGAGCTCCATACATTCTGATAGAAGAATTTGAATATGCCTTGTCTGAAAAAGGAACTGACTGATAGAAGAAACACAGATATAAATCCCCCCTCCAAAAGTTACGTAACGAAGGATTTCTGGAAATGGAATCCCATATTTATGAAGCATTAAGCCCATTACAATTGCAAACAATCCAGAGAATGCAATCATTGAACCCCTAAAACCATAAACAGAAAGCATGGAAACAGAAAAAACCAATAAGTCAAGTAAGACAATCTTATAATAAAATGTCACCTCTGCAGCCAAGAAACTCAATACTAAAACGATAAAACCTAGGAGAAAACTTAAAATCATTCCAAGTATTCTGTTTCGGTTGGTGCCTTCTATGTTAGAGAAATAGGCAAATAATACTCCCACTACGAAAGACATTCCTAAAGGAAAATGGCCTGTGGAAAAACCCCAATATATAGGTGAAACTAACAGAATGCTAACCACTGTAGCTTTGAAAAAATCAAAGGAGTTAATATGTTTGGCTATTTTTTTAGGCAAGACATTAATTTAAAATACTAAGTCCTTTGTAATAAAAAACAAGATAATTGCATTTAAAAAGAACAATTTTTGAAAACAAAATAAATAAATGACACTAAGCGCATCTCAAAAAATAAGAAAGCTTTAAATAGGCAGACCCTATTTATAATTCTTGCATAAGTGCTAAACATGCCCCGGCTGGGTCTTGGATAACAGCAAATAAATCTTTCCCCAATTTCCTGGGCCCATCCAAGGTTTTACCTCCTAAGTTTAAACAATTTTCTAAGCTCTTTTCTAAATTATCTACACTAATATAATTAAGCCATTGCGCTGGAATTTTGGAATTTGAACCTTTTCTGTGGCAAATCCCACTGATAATCTCGTTATTTTCTTCCAGATTATGTACATTAAAATCAACATAATCTCCAACAGGCTGCTCGGAAAAAGTCCATCCTACCACTGCTCCATAAAAATCTTTTATTTGTTCCGCATTATCAACTGTTAGGTCAGTCCAGAGTATTTTGCCTTTAGTTTGCATATCATGTTAAATAAAAATCATTATTCTATGTTCTTCAAAAATATAAAATTCTATAAAGGATGATAAATTTTTATTGCATTTTTTAAAACTTCCTCTTTATCCAGGGTCATTCTTTTAGGCTTTTTTGCAATATAACTTTCAATTTGATCTGAAAAATGGGGGCTATCTTCGTGCGTTGAATTACCGTAATTTAACATGGTTTCTATTTCTGGTAAACCCGTTTTTGAAAACCTTACTAAGGAGATGTAAGATTCTCCTTGTTCCACTTTAATTTTTCCATCTTTGTAAGGTCTGCCATGTGAAGCTGTGAGTACATCAGGCATTCCCCACATTGGTTTTTCTACATTTCCTCTTACCAATTTCTGATAATCCCCTAACATTATATCTGTATTTCCAAAATGGGTTTGCATATAATCTTTGGTATATCTTAAAGTTTCCAAAAAGTCTTTTTGAGTTAATACTGGTTTTTCATTCTTAGAATAATTTTTAAGCTTATTCCTCAACTCATTAAACATAATTAAAAAAACTGCTGCTCCTTTGCTATCTGCGTCGGTCTTTCTATCCCATTTTTGAACGCGATCAATCAAAATTTCTATATCTGGGTGTTCACTTGCTTTAATGCTATACAACTCGTTAATATCTATGGGAAAAGCCAATTTTTTGGGTAACTGATTATCGTATTTTATCCTTTTAAAATCATCGTAATTTAATTTCTCTTTTTCTGCTATTAACTCCATAAACCTTACGCTACGGTTATTTTCTAGCGTTTCATATCCCATAGTAGGATCAAAATTTTTGTTTTTTAAATTATCTTTTTCCGCTGTTGCATTAAAAGGAGAATGATTGGTATTGAAAAGGTAGCCACTTTTTGGGTTTAAATATTGGGGTAAATCACTTAATGGGTGAAAACCGGTGGTTAAAGTTTTTGATGTATTTCCTGGAATAGTAGACTGCCAGTTATACCCTTTTGCTCTAATAGGAATTTTTGCATTGCTTACATAAAAAATAGTATCATTTCTGTCCGCATAAACGGTATTAAACATAGGTATGGCTACCATCTGCATAGCTTTATAAAAAGTAGAAAAGTTAGTTGCTTTGTTCATTCTATACCATTGTTCCATTCCTCTGATATCCTGATTTGCACCCATTCTCAAGGAGAAAGTGCCCTTTTCATTTCTAACAGTGGCTCCATAGGTACTCCATAAGGCTTTCTTTTTTACAGGAATAGTAAAACCTTTAATTTTTGCTTTAAGCTTTACAGTTTTTTCTTCCAATGTTAACCATTCCCCATCAAATTTATATTGTTTTTTGTTGGCAGGGTTTATTTCTAACTGAAACACATCAATTCTGTCGGGATAATTTACGGTGTGTGCCCATCCCAAATTCTCATTTACCCCAAGACTTATTACCGGAGAGCCTGGAAACATTCCTCCTAAAACGTTTAGCCCTTCTTCGCTTATCAAGTGGGCTTCATACCATGCAACAGGTCCTTCCAGAGGTTGGTGAGGATTAATATCTAAATAGGTTTTCCCGTCTGTAGTTTTTGAAGAAGATATGGCAATAGCATTGGAGCCCGCCGCTTTAAAACTATCTAGGGTCTTGGTTTTCCCTTTAAACATATTTGATAGCTCATTATCTGCTCCTGAAATTACACAAAGAGAAAAAGTAACAGAGGTCATGTAATCTTTTGTGGTAATCGGAAATGATCTTTTTACCAATATTTCACTTTTGTGATTTTTAGCATAGGCATTAATTCCAGCCACATAGCCCTCAATCAATTTTTTAAAATCTGAGGAAAGATCGGAATCGTATTTTTCTTCCACTATTTCTCTGCATCGTAACAATGCTATGGCATAATCAGCAGCTGCACCCTCTTTCCCTTTAAGTTTTCCTAACATTCCTTTTCCAATAAGCATGGTAAGTTGCATTGTTTTAAAATCGTCTTCTGCATTGGCATATGCCAAGCCATAGGCAACTTCTGCGTCTGTTTTAGCGAAAATATGTGGTACTCCCCATGAGTCTCTTGCAATGTTTATTTTAGTTGGGTCTATTTGAGAAAATGCAGATAATGAGAGGGTTATAAAAAAAAGTAGTTTCATTTTTTATTAAAATATTGATTATTTTTTGTTGATGTATAAAAGTACGAAATAATATTTTAATTCGTGTTTTGAAAATTGAGTTTTACTGAATTATAATATTTTAAAAATGAGCCGATAAAACGAAAACAAATGACAATAAAATTTATATTTGTATCTATTTACATTTCAAAAAAGCTTACCCATAAATCTATGAAAACAATACTCCTGCTTTTGGCAATATCATTTAATATTGCGGCTCAAAATATACCTTTTTCAGCTTTTAAAAAATACCCATTCCCAACAGAATTGTGTAGGTCACCCAAAGGCGATAAAATAGCTTGGGCATTTGATGAACAAGGAAAACGAAACGTATATGCCGCTGAAGGTCCTGATTTCAAACCTAGAAAACTTACACAATTCACTAAAGATGATGGACAAGAATTAACGAGCTTAGCCCTTACAGAAGATGGCAAATCTGTTGTTTTCGTACGAGGAGGAGAACACGGAAGCAATTGGGATACAGAATTGCCTGTTAATCCTTCAGGAGACCTTAAACCTTTTACCGTTAAAATTGGAGTGGTTCCTTTTGCTGGAGGCGAAACAAAATATGTTGCTGAAGGAGATGATTTTGTGATAGCCCCGAACAATAAAACCATTGCCTACATAAAAGATTCACAAGTTTGGACTGCATCTTTGGATAGTTTAAACTCCTCAAAAAGTTTATTTAAAACACGGGGTAAAGTAAGTTCATTAGCTTGGAGTCCTGATGGATCTTCTCTACTTTTTGTGTCAGATAGGGGCGATCATTCTATAATTGGCATATTTAAAAATGCAAATACCCCGATAAAATGGCTGGAACCTTCTTTTACTTTCGATGTTTCTCCAAAATGGTCATTAGATGGAAAAAAGGTGGTTTTTGTCAGAATGCCAGGAGCGGGGGGCTCTCCAGAACCAATGTTAACAAAAAAACATAGACCTTGGGCTATTTGGGTTTCAGATGTAGCTGAAAATACAGCTACTCAAATTTGGAAATCACCGACTACTTTAAAAGGCTCTATTCCAACTACGCATGGCGGTTTTAATTTACATTGGGCAGCAGGAGATCGTATTGTTTTTTTATCTTATCAAGATGGGTGGCCTCATTTATATTCCGTTGCTTCTACGGGCGGAAAAGAGCTTTTGTTAACACCTGGAAATTTTATGTGTGAGCATATTTCGTTAAGCAGTGATAAAAAATCCTTAAGCTTTAGTGCCAATACCGGTCCGGAAAAGTTAGATCTTGAACGAAGACATATAGCAAAAGTGAGTGTGAATAAAATGGATTTAGAAGTACTTACTCCAGGCTCAGGACTTGAATGGACACCTTTTCTGTTAGGAGATGGAAATTATTTAGCTTATATTAGTGCTACTTCTCAAAGGCCCCCTTTACCCACCATAAAAAGTTTAGG
This sequence comes from Cytophagaceae bacterium, assembly GCA_031414675.1. Taxonomy (GTDB): domain Bacteria; phylum Bacteroidota; class Bacteroidia; order Cytophagales; family Spirosomataceae; genus Leadbetterella. Next base: position 348 of record JANNWE010000298.1, on the reverse strand, counting down.
AAATGACATACCTCCAAATATTATTGGCTTAGAGCTTATACCTGCTGATTTTCCACAATCAAAATTGGTCACCCCTAAACAAGTAATCTTTACTTCCCCGGATGGAGTAAATATACATGCTGATTTATTTATGCCTGAGGGTGGTTCCCAAAAAAAGGCTGCCATACTATATGTTCATGGGGGGCCTCCTCGACAAATGCTCTTGGGATGGCATTACTCTGATTATTATTCTAATGCGTACGCTTCTAACCAATATTTGGCAAGTTTGGGGTTTGTAGTACTTTCCGTAAATTATAGATTAGGAATAGGGTATGGATATGATTTTCACCAACCAAAAGCCGGAGGAAT
>JANNWE010000297.1:0-3072 GCA_031414675.1 Cytophagaceae bacterium | reverse complement strand
TTGGATTTTGGCTTTATACTCAATTAAATAAAGCCAAAAATTCTGAGGGTGTATTAAGGTTTGAAAAAGAAATTCAAGAATTTGAAAGGTCTGATAAATCTGTAACCTATTCCTCTAATTCAATTTTGGTGACAGGTAGTTCTTACATTAGGTTATGGAAAAACATCCAACAAGACTTAGCTCCCCACGAAATTATTCACAGAGGTTTTGGAGGCTCAAACATTGTTGAAATGTCTTATTATATAGATAGGATCATAGCTAAACATGATTTTAAAGCAATTGCTTTTTATTCTGGAAGTAATGATATAACGGCGAGTAAACAAGACAAAACGCCAACTCAGGTTTTAGAAGCTTTCAAGTATATTGTGGAGAAAGTTAGGCAAAAGTACCCTAAAACACCTATTTATTACATCGCTATATCACCAAATGAGCGTCGATGGGCAGTTCAAGACAAAATAGTAGAAGCAAACGAATTATTAAAAAATTATTGTCAAACCACACCAAACTTGCATTTTATCGAAACAATGCAACAGCTTTTGGGTAAAGATGGCAAATATCAACCCGAAATGTATATTAACGATAAATTACATTTTAATGAAAAAGGGTATAAAATTTGGACTGAAATCATAAAAGGAGTTTTTGACAAAGACTTTTCCTTCAATAGTTCTTCTACTTTATTGTTAAATGAATTGGCATTGGCAAAAAATTTAAAAACCATTAACGATAACTCTGACCCCTCAAAAATACAAGCACTAAAAAATTTAATAAAAACTGCTGATAAAATCCTGAAAGAAGAAAAGTTGTATTCTGTTATGCACAAAAAACAAACCCCACCCAGTGGAGATAAGCACGACTACATGAGTACAGGCCCTTATTGGTGGCCAGACCCTTCAAAACCCAATGGCTTGCCTTACATCAGAAAAGACGGTGAAAGGAATCCAGAATATTATGAAATCACTGATTCCGATGAAATGGACAAAGTAGAAGATGAGGCAGAAACTTTGGCACTGGCTTATTATTATTCGAAAGATGAACGCTATGCTGAACACGCTTCTCGAATAATTAAAGCTTGGTTTTTGGATAAGGAAACAAGGCAAAACCCCAACTTGAATTTTGGACAAGGAATTCCAGGCATAAATACAGGTAGAGGAATTGGACTTATTGAAACAAGAGAACTTAACCGGGTAATTGACGCTGCAATCTTATTACAAAACTCTAAAAGTTGGACAAAAGAAGACCATGAAGGTCTAAAAAAATGGTTTGCAGAATTTTTGACTTGGATGAAAGACAGTCCACTAGGAATAGATGAAGCTGATGAACACAACAATCATGGAACTTACTATGACGTTCAATTTATTTCTTATGCTTTATTTATTGGTCGAAAAGATTTGGCAAAAAGCCAATTAGAGGTTACAAAAAAAAGGATTGATAGTCAGATTAAACCGGATGGTAGCCAGCCTCATGAATTAGAACGCACCACTTCTTGGGGCTATGTAAACATGAACCTGTCTGGCTTCTTTAAAATTGCCCAATTAGCCGAGCACCTTAATGTTGATTTGTGGAATTTCCAAACTGCTGATGGTAAAAACCTTCAGAAATGTGTGGATTGGATGTTGCCCTATCTAAAGAATGAAAAAGTTTGGGACTATAAACAAATCAAAAAAATGGAATACTCCGACACTATTAATATTCTAAAAACAGCATCAAAAGTATATTCAAATTCTGGGTATGATAAATTAGCAAAGGAGATTGACCCAAAAACGTATAAGTCAGATTTTGGGACATTAACCAACTAAGAAAAAAGCAAAGGTATTTTGATTTTTTCTTTTAGATTTCATTATTGTAAATCATCAAAAAAAGTTTTTTTAAAGCTATATGATTAATAAACTAGTACTAAAGGCTTTTATTTGGGTTATTTTTATACCCAACCTAATTTTGGCGCAAGAATCACTTAGGAAACCCCTCAACGTATTGTTAATCGTTGTTGATGATCTCAACACTTCTTTGGGTTGTTATGGGAAAAAGGAGGTATTTTCACCAAACATAGATCGATTAGCATCCAAAGGGGTTCGTTTCGACAGAGCTTTTTGTCAATACCCTTTATGTAATCCGAGCAGAGCTTCGTTTTTAAGTGGCCGAAGACCAGAAACCACAGGAATTTATGTGCTAAATGTTTCTGCAAGAACAGCACTTCCAAATGCAGTGTTGCTTCCCCAATATTTTAAGCAAAAAGGTTATTATACCGCTGGAGCAGGGAAAGTTTTTCATAGTGTAAAAATGAATGATGTAGCATCTTGGGATTTTTATGAAGATGGAGCAGGAGAAGATCAAGAAGAGAAAAATGCCATTGAATCTCGTTATGGAGGAGGCGACGGTAGACCACGGGCTTTTGCTTTATCATCTGATGGCTCAAAAACACGAGATGGAATAAATACACAAACAATTTTAAAACTTTTAAAGGAGAAATCAGAAGAAAAAAAGCCTTTCTTTTTAGCGGCTGGTTTTCATAAACCACATTTACCATGGACAGCACCAAAACGATTTTTTGATTTATATCCTAAAGATGCAATTAAAATTCAAGACGAACCCAAAATGTCTAATGTTCCTAAAATTGCCCTTCAAACTGAGCTTTCTGGATTTTCACAGCCAGAAAGAAGAGAGGCCATTCAGGGTTATTATGCTTGTATTTCTTTTACGGATTCACAGATTGGGCTATTGTTAGATGAGATGGACAAGTTGTCTTTATGGGAAAATACTATTGTGGTTTTAGTCGGCGACAATGGATTTCACTTAGGTGACCATGGAGGCCTATGGGCTAAATTAAGTGCTTTCGATGCGGCCACACGAGTGCCTATGATAATAGCTGGCGCAGGAATTCCCAGAGGGAAAGTGGTAAATCAGCCAGTAGAAATATTAGACATCTATCCAACATTGGTGGCCTTAAGTGGTGGAGATGTGCAACCAGAATTAGAAGGAAAAAGTTTAGTGCCTTTCTTTTCAGGTAAAAATAACATAATGACCCCAGCTCAAAGTATGGTTTTTCATTACGATAGTACAAAGAACATTGATATA
>JANNWE010000296.1:0-5624 GCA_031414675.1 Cytophagaceae bacterium | reverse complement strand
CCCCATTTTACCAGAAGAATGATTACTAATAACTCTAACGGGGTCTAGAGACTCTTGTGTAGGTCCTGCTGAAATAAGTACCTTTTTCTTATTTAAAATAGGAACTTGGGCAAAATTCGCCTCCAAGTATCTTAATATTTGTTCAGGTTCAGCCATTCTACCTTTTCCTTCTAATCCTGAAGCCAATTCCCCTTCGGTAGGTTCAATAATTTGATTTCCATTTTTTGTCAGAATTTCCAAATTATTGATTGTTGAAAAATGTCTATACATGTCTAAATCCATTGCTGGAGCAAAAAACACCTTACAACGAGCAGAAAGATAGGTGGCAATTAACAAATTATCACAAAATCCATTTGCGCATTTGGCTAAAGTATTCGCAGTCGCTGGTGCTATCAGCATTACATCTGCCCACAAACCAAGCTCAACATGATTGTTCCAAGCACCTGTTTCCGTTACAGAAAAACTGGAAAGGACTTGGCTTTTAGAAAGGGTGGATAGCGTTAGAGGTGTAATAAAAGTTTTAGCAGATTCAGTCATTACTATTTTAATGTTAGCGCCTTCTTTTATTAAAAGCCTAACCAATAATGCGATTTTATAGGCTGAAATACTACCACTAACTCCAATTAATATATTTTTGTTTTTTAAATACATTGGGTTTCAATCAGTTTGAACTGTAAATTTAAGACATTAAGTGAGATTAATAATGTTCTAAAATAGAAATAAAAGTCAGATTTATTCACTTTTTATAATATTTAATTCTAGCGGCCTGTTAAATCAAAAAAAAAAATGATAAATAAAATTTCGAATTGCTAAATGAAGTTATTCTAATAGCATTTAAATTTTAAAATATTACTACAATATTCTCGCAATAGAACTCAAAGACGTAAATTGCTGCCGATATGAAAAAAAGAAATTTTAAATTAGATTTATCATCAAATAAAATATTTGAATATGTTAGGCTCGCCACAACTAATTTAGGTCTTGAATCCTATGTTATTGGCGGTTTTGTGAGAGATTTGATTTTAAATCGTCCAAATAAAGATATTGATTTTGTGACACTTGGAAGTGGAATAGAACTCGCAAAAATGACCGCTTCTTTAATTAGCAATGATTTGAAAGTTAATTACTTTAAAAATTTTGGAACTGCACAGTTTAATTTTGTAGACTTTGATATTGAATTTGTAGGGGCACGAAAGGAATCTTATAGGTCGGATTCTAGAAAACCGATGGTGGAGAATGGTACTTTAGACGAGGATCAAAAAAGACGAGACTTTACGATAAATGCTATGGGAATATCACTTAGTAAAGAAAATTTTGGTGATTTGATTGACCCTTTCGATGGCCTAAATGATTTGACTTTAAAAATAATTAGGACTCCACTAGACCCTGAAATTACATTCTCTGACGATCCATTAAGAATGATGAGAGCAATTAGATTTGCATCTCAATTGGGGTTTGACATTGAAACTGAGACTTTTTTAGCGATAAAAAACATGAGGGATAGAATTTCAATCGTCTCTCAAGAAAGAATTACTGATGAACTTAATAAAATAATTCTTTCAAAAACCCCATCTTATGGATTCAAACTTCTCCACCAAACAGGCTTACTTGCAATAATTTTTCCAGAATTCATCAATCTTTTAGGAATAGAAACACAAGATGGCAAAGGCCATAAAGATAATTTTTATCATACGCTGCAGGTTTTAGATAATACTTCCCTAAAATCCAATGATCTATGGCTTAGATGGGCAGCTATTTTACATGATATAGCTAAACCAGCTACAAAAAAATTTCATCCAAAAGTAGGATGGAGTTTCCATGGACATGAGGAACTTGGAGCAAGATGGGTAAAAGGGATATTTAGGAAAATGAAGTTACCTCTTGACGAAAAAATGAGAAAAGTAACTAATCTTGTCCGATTGCACTTAAGACCAATTGCACTTGCTAAAGAAGGAGTTACCGATTCTGCAATTCGAAGGTTGTTAGTAGAGGCTGGCGAAGACATTGAATTTTTAATGATACTTTGTAGGGCTGACATTACTTCCAAAGATCCAACAAGAGTAAAAAAATACTTAAAAAATTTCGATAAAGTAGAAGAACTACTTATCGAAATTGAATCAAAAGATAAGTTAAGAAGTTTTCAGCCTGTTATAACCGGTGAAATTATTATGGAAATCTTTGACTTACCTCCCTCTAAAGAAGTTGGAAAACTAAAACAAGAAATAAGGGAAGCGATATTAGATTGTAAAATTGAAAATGAAATTGAAATCGCCTATTCCTATTTAATAGAAATAGGTCAAAAAATGGGTTTTAAAGCAGTAAAAAAAATAAACCAACTTAATTCAATTTCATGAGTCAAAATTTATTACGAATTATAAACTTCAAAAGCTTCTAATAATATCTCTTTTCAATATGGTGGAACCTATTGAACATTCCAAGCATCTTTTCTTTGAACAATATTCATTATATTGTTCAATAACTGCTTGAGAATCAAAGCTTGATTTTATCTTTAAACCTAAATTTTCCCACTTCTCAGTAATCGTATTTTTTTCAGATTTCAGTTCCCCTAAAATTTCAACAGCTCTTTTAAAATACTCATGCAAACCTGTAGAAAAGGAATAGGCTGCTAATAAGCTCACGGTGGTATTAATAATTACATTCTCAATAGAACTATTTCCTAAACCTTTAAGCAAAACTTTTGATTTTTTATCAAAGTCATAATGAGTTTGCCAATATTTAGAAGGAAGTATATGAAGTAACTTAATTATGTTTTCTTTTCGAGCATTTAAAACAAAATCAAGAAAAAAACTTCTTGTGCTATTAATTATTGAAGCAAATTGATGCAATCTAATACTTGGGAAATTCGATGGTCTAGTTCTTAGATATTTCCATTGATGTTTAGACATTGTAAGACTTTGTAGACCATATTTATTGGCTAAATAAGTGTATTCGGTTTCTAGTTTTCTGGAGTAATCGTCTACTGAATCATTTAGAAATCCCGCTTGACCAAAACAAAGTGCTTCTATTTGAAATAAATTACCTTGATGCTTTTTTATTATTTTCAACGGTAAAACCTCTGCCAATCTTAAAAACACCTCTGAATTAAGTTTAAATCCAAAATTTCGAGCTAAAATTTGATAAGAAGTTTCCTCCCAATCTTGTTTATTTCTAATTAAAATAGAGTTTATTTCATTTGCTTTTCTTTCTAATCTGTTAGCTAAAGCTTTATCAAGCATTGATAATTTCGAAATTTCGGAACAATCTTTAAAAAAAGTATCACACGCGATATCCTTTTTATTTAAAACCAAGTTTCTATAATTATTAATGGTGTTTTCAAAAACTATGTTTTTGAGTTCTAAAGTTGGCACAATGCTTCCATTATCCCTTCTTATAACTTCATTATGATGCCATACTACATGTAATATCACATTATCATATGATAAATCATTTTGATGTTTATGATTTATCCATTCCGATGAATTACAGTGAATCTCTACTTGCCCAGCCCATTCCACACCATCAAACATAATTCTAGCATTACTAAAATCTGGACCTGCATCAAAATTTTTCTGACCTACCTTCAGTATACTTAAGTTATGATTTTCTTTAGAAAGCAAATTGGATTTATCAAATTGTTGAAATTGCCATACGTATTGTAGAAAATCTTCAGTCATATATTTAAAGATAAAGAGCTAAATAATTCTTCATTTCCAATTGTATTTTTTCTGATTCGAATGCCGCTCTTTTCGCAAAATCTTCTTCTGATGAAGCATAAATTATCCCTCTAGAAGAATTCACTAATAAACCACAAGAACTATTCATTCCTAATTTTGATACTTCCTCTAAACTCCCACCTTGAGCACCAACACCAGGAATAAGAAGAAAATGGTTTGGAACAATTTGTCTTACTTTAGCCAAGCTTTCAGCTTGAGTAGCTCCTACAACATACATAAGTCTTTCATCATCAGCCCATGCACTAGAAGTTTTTAAAACCTCTTCGAAAAGTTGGCCCCCATGCTGCATCTGTAAAAATTGAAAATTTTTAGAACCTTCATTAGAAGTTAAAGCCAATAAAATAACCCATTTTTCAGGAAATTCTAAAAAAGGTTCAACTGAATCTTTACCCATGTAAGGTGCTACTGTTACGGAGTCAAATGACATACCTGAGGCTGATTTGTCAAAAAATGCACGAGCATAAAGATGAGAAGTGTTGCCAATATCACCTCTTTTAGCATCGGCAATAGTAAAACAATTTTGGGGAATATATTCTAAAGTTTTTCTTAAGCTTTCCCAACCTTTTGTCCCAGATGCTTCGTAAAAAGCTATATTTGGCTTATATGCAACACAAAAATCGGAAGTTGCATCTATTATTCTTTTATTAAATTCAAAAATTGGGTCTTCAAAATCCAATAAAAATTTAGGTATTTTTTTTATATCGGTATCCAAGCCAATACATAAATAAGAATTCTTACGTACTATTTCATTAAATAATTGCTGCTTGGTCATTTTATTAAATTTATATGCGAAAGTATAACTTTCAAAAAGATAAAAAAAGAAGATGCTAAATAAATGGGCAGAATACTTTTTTTTATTTATTTTTGTCAAAATTTACAACTATACTACTTTATGGTATTCAAAGAAACTTATATTGAAGGCTTAATTGAAATTACCCCAAAAGTAATTATGGATGAAAGGGGTTATTTCTTTGAGAATTATCAGCAGGAAGAATTTAAAAAAAACGGAATAACTGAAAATTTTGTCCAGGGGAATCAATCATTTTCTATAAAAGGTGTTTTGAGAGGCTTACATTTCCAATCAGAACCATTTGGCCAAGGAAAACTAGTACGAGTGATTTCGGGAAGTGTACTTGACGTAGCCGTTGATTTACGCCCAGACTCATCTACATTTGGTAAATACGAGGTTTTTAATTTGTCAGGAGAAAATAAAAAAATGGTGTATATTCCTTCCGGTTTCGCACATGGATTTTATACTATAGAAGATGCTATTTTTAGTTATGAATGCAGTAATCTGTATAATAAAGCCTCGGAATCAGGAATTTTGTGGAACGATCCAACTTTAAATATCAAGTGGGAAGTATCAAATCCAATAGTTTCTCTTAAAGATTTAGAATTGCCTCAATTTGCTGAGGTTTTTGCTTTAAAATGAGGATTAAGAATATTTTATTCCTATTTTTTTTCAATTTCGAACCTTAAATTCCTTTTTATATAATTTATCTTTGAATGTAAGAGATAATTCAGAATTCATCTTCTAAAAAGTATCAATTGAATTTGTTGGATCAAATTACTGAAATACAAGTCAAATAGTAGAACTTAAAATCATTATCTTAAGCGTACTTTTCAGGTTATAAATCGAAAATAATAATCTAATTTTGGGAAACTAGAATATTAATTGGAAAAGTCTCTTTGACGAACAGCTTCAAAAAGTATTAAAGCAGCAGCCACTGAAACATTTAAAGAATCTACTTTGCCTTTTAAAGGAATTTTAACTTTAGCATCAGAAAGTGCAATAAGATTCTCTGAAATTCCGTCTTCTTCAGATCCCATTATTATGGCAGTAGGAATATTAAAATCTGATTTATAGAAAATATCATTGGCTTTTTCAGT
>JANNWE010000295.1:0-1991 GCA_031414675.1 Cytophagaceae bacterium | reverse complement strand
CCAATACAATCCATTTTACGTTTTTCATATTTTCTAATTTATTAGCCAATTTACGCCAACATCTTTTTTATTTACAATTTTGGTGTTATCAAATTCCATAATTTCTTTTTGTGATAGTTTAATAGTATGAATTTCAAGCCTTTGATTAATGGCTTTAATAACTGAATCATCCACCTTATGTCTTGTGGAATAAAAACCATCTTTTAAAACCAAGTCTTTTGTTGTAATCTGTAAAAAACCTATTTCTGATGTTACTCCATTGGTATAAAGATTATCAGTTAAAGTATAAGTTGATGTTGGGTCTTCAATTACAATAGGTTCAATGTGTTTTCCGACTGTATTTACTACAGTGTTGCCAACCAACAAAACATTTTTGGGGGCAACAAGTGGCTTTCCTTTGCTTTTATTTCCTACGCCAATTTTTATGGCCGTACCAACAGAATTTACGATTGTATTATAAGCCACAATTGCATTATCGGCAGGATAATACTCATTTAAAGCAGAGTTTTCTAAACCAGACATTACTGTAATTGGTGATTTCAAGTCTTTATCACCTCCTTCCAGATTCTCTACATAATTATTAAAAAAAGTATTGTTGGGATTGATGACTCTCAATCCTGCACTTTCTTTTCTACCCGCCTTACCATTGATGTAATTACCATACACAAAACACTTTTGCCCGTGTCTGATTACCATACCGCCATCATTTCCGATAAAAGTATTGAATCGATAAATATTATCCCAACTTTTATTGCTAATCACTTCTGTTTCTATTCTTTCCTCTTCAAAATAATTATATTCAATAATATTAAACCCATGTGTAAAAGAGGTGGTGCTAGTCCCTACTCTAATTTGTTCACCCCCATTTTCTGAAAAAGTACGATATCCAAAATAATTATGATGAATATGGTGATGAGACGACGGTGCAACATTAGAACCTGGAACATATCCCTTTTCTTGTTTGTATTCTACTACAAGTGTTGGCCCTTTATTAGTTTTACCTTCGAAATAACAATGTTCAACTTCATTGAATGTGCCTACTAAATTCACAAAATAATTAGTCTTGCCTGAGGATTCGGTAGGAGTATAATTTATGATGGCACAATTCTTTAATTTAGAATGATGTGATTCTCTGCTTCCAATTGAAAAGTTTATTACATGTTCTTTATCGTTCAAAGTGCAATTTCCTTGAAATAAAAATCCTTCCACTTGAAGATAGTTCCCGCTGATTAATATTTGAGAACTTCCTGAAAAAGAAACTTTTCCCGGTGTTTGAGCTTTTAAAAAAAGGCTTTTTTCTGGAGATCCGTTTCCTTTAAAATTTATTTTGATATCTTTATAATTTCCATCTTTCCAAATAATTATATCCCCTGCACTTGCTTTTGATAGTGAAGCTTCCAATTCTTTTAGATTGCTGACTATAAATTCTGAAGCATATACGTTACAAATAATAAATAACAGAAATATGGTCTGCAATGGAATAGCTCTATTCATGTTTTATGGCAATAAAAAATGTAGTTTATTTTTAATTCTTGTTTGATTTAATTCAAATTGAGAAATTAATGTTAGTTACATATTAAATAAAAAAAGATTCTGTTAATCTTTATCAAAGTTAATCTTTTACCTACATCAAACTTATGACGTAAATTTAAAGAAAATCCCCATATGTAAATAGAATATTTTTAATTCTTTAGTTGGGCTAGGAACAGACTTTTTTACTTATATTGATGTCATTATCTTTTTAGAAGACTTATTATATTTTAACATTCAAATTTTAAATCTTCTTTTTTTAAAGGGATATCCGTTCTCTCTATGGATTTATGCGTTGTAAAAATAAAAATACATAATCCATTACTGCCTCTTAAAGCTGTATAATTCGTTTCAAAACTCTCTTAGTTAATTTAAACATGGCAATATTCTATTTCTAAATTAGTTTGGAAGTTGAATTGTATGAAAACCCTTTAATTGAAATATAAATTTTATAAAAACCT
>JANNWE010000294.1:0-7692 GCA_031414675.1 Cytophagaceae bacterium | reverse complement strand
GCAACGGATGTTATCCGTGATGTTCACGTAAGGGCGTATCGCAATCGCCTCAGATTTTATTAATTTTTATTACAATTCGGTCGTTTGCGAAACGCCTGGCAAAAAGATTTTATGGAAACAGTTAAGTTTACAGATTTCCCTGTGTCTGAGGTTATCCTCAAAGCAGTGGTAGAAATGGGTTGGGTAGATACTACACCTATTCAGGCAGCAGCCATTCCAGTAGTATTAGCAGGAAGAGACGTTATTGGTCAAGCCCAAACAGGAACAGGAAAGACAGCAGCATTTGGAATTCCCGCAATTGAACACGTAGATGTAGAAAATCGTGCTACACAAGTTTTGATCATGTGCCCAACGCGTGAGTTGGCTCTACAAGTTAAGGAGCAAATAACCGCTCTAGCAAAACACAAAAAAGGATTATTAGTAACCGCCATTTATGGAGGAGAGTCTTATGAAAGACAATTTGCTAATTTAAAAAGAGGTACTCAAATAGTAGTGGGTACTCCTGGTCGAATTATGGACCACATCGAAAAGAAAACTTTGAAATTGGACAACATCTCCATGGTGATTTTGGATGAAGCAGACGAGATGTTAAACATGGGCTTTAGAGAAGATATCGAGCATATTTTGTCTCATGCCCCTGAAGAAAGACAAACTGTACTTTTCTCTGCAACTATGTCTAAAGATATTTTGAATATCACGAAGAAGTTTCAGAAAAATCCAGAAATTATTAAAGTAACTAAAAACGAAATTACCAACGTTAACATTGACCAATCTTTTTATTTGGTGAAAAAAGAAGCCAAATTCGAGGTAATGGTACGATTAATAGATGTGCATGATTTGCAATTAATGTTGGTGTTTTGTAATACCAAATCTAAAGTGGACGAGTTGGTTGAAGATCTTCAATCTCAAGGCTATGCTGCAGAAGGTTTACACGGAGATTTACGTCAAACTGCACGTAATCAGGTGATGAATAAATTTAGAAATGGCAATACAAAAATATTAGTAGCCACTGATGTGGCCGCTAGAGGTATTGATGTAAGCGGTGTGGATGCTGTATTCAATTTTGATTTGCCAATGGATTTAGAATATTATGTACACCGTATTGGTCGTACAGGTAGAGCTGGAAAGTTGGGAAGAGCATTTTTGTTTGTTACCAAGAGGGATCGCAGTCGTATGAGAGATTTAGAGAATTATACCAAAGTGCAAATTCCTCAAGGTCAAATTCCTAAACAAGCCGATATGGAAAAGGCACGTCAAGGTAAATTAGTAGAAAAAATCAAAGCTAATATTCAAGAAGAAGGAAATGAGGCTTATGAAGGCATAGTAGAACAATTGAAAGAAGAAGGTTTTTATACCCATCATATTCTTTCCGCATTGATACGTATGCAGGCAGGAACTGCAAGAAAATCGAGCTTTAGAGATGATGAATTGGCAGATGAAGGAGGAAGAACTTCAGAAAGAAGAACCGAAAGTAGATTTGGAGGAAGAAACGAGAGACCAGGTTCTGGAGATAGAAGAAGCTACGATAGAGGTGGAGAGTCTACTAGAAATGGAAGTTTTGAGAGAAGGGGTGATTTCACAAAAGAAAGATCCAGAGGAGAAAGCGAAGGCTCTAGACCAAGAAGAGCTTTTGGAGAGGGACCAAAAACCGCAGGAAATGCTGAGCCAGGTATGGTGCGTTTATTTATAAATTTGGGAAGAAAAGATAACGTATCGCCCAATCATATTGTTGGAGCTATAACTTCTGAGGCCAAAATTCCAGGAAGAGTGATAGGACAAATAGATATGTATGATAAATTTACTTTTGTTGAAGTTCAACAAAAAGACGTATCGAAAGTAATAGAAGGAATGAGAGGCAAAACAATAAATGCAAGAGAGGCAGCAATAGAAATTGCTAAATAAGCATATTGTAATTTATATTTATTAATATATTTGAATAAAAGTGGGCTATCTCTAGCTCACTTTTATTTTTTAAAATTTAAGGTAAGCCTTATTTTCTTTTTGTATTCTAATGAAAAAGCATTCCTAAAGGTTGAGTAGATTAAATTAGCTTTAAAAATAAAGAAAGCTAATAATCAATACTTTATGCGGGTGAAAAAGTCCTCAAATTTTTCAATTCATGAATAATTAAACTTGGATTTTCTGCATTGAACACAAAACTACCCGCAACTAAAGCATCGGCACCGGCATCTAATAATCTTTGCCCATTTTTCAAATTTACTCCGCCATCAATTTCAATTAATGTGTTGGCATTTTTTTGGCTAATAAGTTCTTTTAGTTTCTTTACTTTTGAAAAGGTGTTTTCAATGAAAGTTTGACCACCGAATCCGGGATTTACAGACATCAACAAAACCAAGTCACAATCAAAAATAATATCTTCTAACACACCAACTGGAGTTGCTGGGTTTAATACGATTCCAGCCTTACAGCCAAGCGTTTTAATTTGATGTAAGATACTGTGAATGTGTGTACAAGCTTCGTAATGTACGGTAATGTAATTTGCTCCTGCTTTAGCGAAAGCGGCTAAATATTTTTCAGGATTCACTATCATTAGATGCACATCTAAAGGCTTTTTTGCGTATTTTTTGATTGCTTCTGTCACAGGAATTCCGAAAGAAATATTTGGAACAAAAACACCGTCCATGATATCTATATGAAACCAATCAGCTTCTGAATTATTAATAAGCTCAATATCTCTTTGCAAATTAGCAAAGTCTGCAGCTAGCATAGAGGGGGCAATAATAGGGGATTTCATTTTTCCAAATTTTTTACAAAGCTAAGGAAATGCCAAGTATTTACAAATTTGTACCATTTACCATGGAATTATGGTAAAATACGAAAAAATGGTGGAAGATATTTCTTAAATCACTAATTTTATAAATAATCATTTAGTAAGATTTTAACAATCAGGTATTTATACGTCTAAACTTACTAAATATTATTCTGAAATTTGCACTAACATGAAAACTCTAAAAAAATGAAAACAGAAACTAAAAAAGTAATTGATCAAAATTTATTTTTTAATTATGGAAAAAAATCAGTTTCCTTCGAAAAAATTAAATACATTGAAAGTTTTGCAGGAAACTATTCAATGATAAGGCTTTCGGATAAAAAGTATATTTGTTCTGCTTTTACTTTAAAACATTATACTACTAAATTGGTTGGAGATTGTCACTTTTTTTTAGCAAGAAAAGGCTTGCTTTTAAACTTAAATTATATCCAGGAAATTAATGAGTTTGAGGGAGTAAAGAGTGTTATATTATCAACTGGTGAGGTTTTTAAACTCTCCCGAAGGCTTGGTTCTAAATTAGTAAATTATTTAAATAGTAATTAAAATAATTTTCATTTTTTTAATTATTAATTGAAATAAAAAATGGGATAAACTTCAAATAGTTTATCTCATTTTTTTTGCAGATTTATTTCTATTGGTTTTAATAGACTTACTAAAAGCCTATTGGTATTTTTTACAATGAATCTTCAGACCTGTTAAAGCTATAATATCCATGTTATGGCATAGTATTTGCTACCGTTTAATAAATATTTAAACTCATTTGGGGGGATTAAAAACCTTATTTCACCCTTATTTAAACGGTTTAGTGCTAATTTTAGAAAAAGAACATATCTCAACATTGCCTAAAGGCATTAAGAGACCCTTATATTTAATTATATGGGCAGTTTTCTTTTTGAGTAGTTTTGATGGGTTTTCGAAGGATAAAATTGGTGCAAATATTCCTCCTGCACCACCTCCAATTAACTTCTCTGGTGAAATATCGGGTAACCAAGTTCAAAATGCTGGATATAACCCCAGTAACATAACCAGTGTTTCTGCTGCCACTACAACAAACGGAACCATTGTTTATAAATGGCAATTTAGCACTGATGGAACTACATGGACAGATATAGCCAGTTCAAACACATTGACATATGATCCACCTGCCATTACCGTTTCAACGTATTATCGAAGACTAGTACAATCTCAAACTACCGCTTTTGAGGCTACTTCAAATGTAATTTCCAAGCTTATTACGAATTATAGCATTACCACTCCAGTATCACTCACCGCAGGTAATAGTTTAAATTTAACTCAAACAGGGGCTTTCCCTGATTTTATGATTGATGAGTTAGTCAATGGTAGTTTTACGAATGGAACAACTGGTTTTTCTTCTGATGTGCCTTTGGGAACCGGTGCTGGAAATTATAATGTGGACGAAAGACCAAGAGATATTTTTGGTAGTTCATTTGACAGTTATAGAGATCGATTTGGAAGAGGTCAGCTGTATGCTGTAAGGTCTCCTGGTACTGCAAACCAAAGAATGTGGTTTGTAACGATTAATGTAGTAAATGGAAGCACGTACGATCTTTCTGCTTGGGTCAGAGGATTTAATAGTACTAGTAATGCCAGTGTACTTAGATGGAATGCAGATGGGGTTGCTTTAGGATCAAGCCTTACTGCTCCCAATGGTAGTTGGTCTGAATTAGCAACCACTTACACAGCTACTAGCACTGGCCCAATAGTTTTTTCCATTAATAATGCAACCACTGGAACAACTGGAAACGACTTTTCTTTGGATGATATCACAATTTATGAGCATACGCCTGTAACTTATTTATGGACTGGCCCCAATGGATTTTCGAGCACTTCTGCAAACCCTACCATTCCCAATGCACAACCCATAAATTCGGGAACATATACACTTACGGTAACTAAAAATGGATATTCTATTAGTGTTACAAAGGTGATAACTGTAAACAGTGCTGCAATAATTTGCCTTCCGCCTTCTGTTTCCTTAACAGGAACTAACGTAAGTTGTTTTGGTGCGAATAATGGGGTAATTAATGCAACTGGTAGCTTAGGAAATGGTGGGCTAGGAAATATTACGTATCAATATTGGGATAATATTGCCGGCTCTTCCGTGAGTAATTTAACCTCAAATGTAAATTATCCAAATTCACCTGCAGGCTCATTTTTACTAAGTTCAACCGAAGCTCCAATTAATTTCTTAGATAATTATGGGGCAAGAATGGTAGGGTATATAGTGCCAAGAGAAACAGGAAATTATACGTTTTGGGTAGCTTCTGATGATAACAGCGAGCTTTGGATCAGCACCAATGAATTGGCAGCGAATAAAGTTTTGAGAGCTTCAGTTACTGGATTTACAGGAGTTCAAGAATGGAATAAATATGCTTCGCAGAAGTCAGTTACTATAAGTTTAACATCAGGACAAATATATTATATTGAGGTTCTTCACAAGGAAGGTACTGGTGGTGATAACTTAGCGGTTGGTTGGGCAAAACCTGGAGAATCAACCACTGCACCCTCTCAAGTGGTGCCCCCTTCTGTAATAAGGCCATTTGTCGGAACTTCATTAACCATTCCCGTATATAATTATCGATTAAATGCCGGAGCTTTTCAATCCTCTGGAGTCTTTAACAATGTTCCCCCAGGTACTCACACTATAACCCTTCAAGATGCCTATGGATGTACAGCTACTTCCACCATTTCAGTCACTCAGCCTGCATCTTTTAGTTCAAGTGCTAGTTCTAATGCTCCAGTTTGTCAAGCTGGAACACTTAATTTAACGGCTTCGAGTGTATCGGGTGGAACGTATGCTTGGTCAGGCCCAAATGGGTTTTCAAGTACTAGTCAAAATCCAACTATAAGTAATGTTTCATTAGCAGCGGCGGGTGTTTATACATTAACAGCCACGCTTAGTGGTTGTTCAAATACATATACTACCTCAGTTTCTATAGTGGCAAATCCTGTGGTTACCACTTCTTCAGTGAATCCTGCTTGTGGATTTGATAATGGTTCCATTACTTTTACTTTCAACGATGACCCAAGTCAAACACAAATTAGCTTGAGTGTAAACGGTGGAACAAGTTTTGTAACAGTTAATGATAATATAGGGACTTATACTTTTACCGGTTTAGCAAGTTCGGGAACACCATATGCATTAAGAGCAAAATGGGCGACTGGAACTGCCTGTGAAATAATTGTGCCCTCTATTACATTAACTGCAAATTCACAGTTGGTGGGGCTTTCTTTGACTGCATCCACAATTAGGATATGTGCAAACGTCGCTGCTTTTGACTCGGTAAGAACTGGACTTTTGGCTGGTGTGGCCCCCTATACCTTTAATTGGAGTAATGGAGGAGGAAATTTATTTTATGAAGATTATAGCCCATTAGTAAATACCAACTATACAGTTACTGTAACAGATAGTAGAGGCTGCACCGCAACTGCAAGTGTTTTGTATCAAGTTGTTAGTAGCCCTACACCTGCGATAACCTCAAATGATAGTTTGATTTGTGTAAATGGTACTTCAACTATAACTTCAAGTATTGATGTAAAAGGCACTTATACCTATCAATGGTATCTTTCACCCGATGGCATTACTTGGACGGTTATAACTGGATCAACAAATTCTACTTTCACAAATTCTTTTGCTGTAGCTGGGAATTATTTTTATAGAGTTATTGTGGACGGTGCTGGTGCTTCTTGCAGTCCAGGAACTTCCAATACCTTTAAGATTACAGTAGTTCCTGCTCCAACTGCTGCAGTTGTTGGAAATAATATTACGTGCTTAGGAACCTCAAGCATATTGTCAGCAAACGTTTCAAATGGAGCTGGAACGATAACCTACCAATGGCAACAATCTGCAAATGGTACAACAGGCTGGGCAGATATTTCAGGAGCTACCGGTGCAACCTATAGCCCAATTGCAAGTGCTGCGGGAATATTTTATTATCGAGTAATAGCAACTATGAGTGGCATTGGCTGTTCGTTTGCTGTGTCCCCTTCCTTTTCATTTACGGTTTTAAATCCGGGAACAGTAACAACAACACCATCTTCGACTTTACTTTGTTTAGGAGGAACAGTTTCCCTTTCTACAACTGTAACAGGTGCTAGCGGTTCTTTTACCTATCAATGGCAAAAATCTAGCAATCTCAGTACTTGGACCAATATGTCTGGGGCCACAGGGGCAAGCTATTCTCCAACAAATGATACTTTAGGTTTAAGATATTATAGAACAGCGGTAAATTTTAGTGCCTGTGGTTTGTTTTATCCTTCATCCGTACAAATACAAACCAACAGTGTGCATACAGTTACGGCTACTATTTCCAATCAAACGGTTTGTTTAAACGGCTCAACTCTTTTACAAGGTACGGTTAGTGGTACAACAGGTACAATTAGCTATCAATGGGAAAGTTCCTCCTCCATAGCAGGCCCTTGGTCCTCTGTTTCAGGAGCCACCTTAATAAATTATACTCCTCCCACATCAGTTTCTGGTACAATTTATTATAGACTAAACGTAAACACTTCGGCTAATAATTGCGGACCTCAATATTCCCAAATATTGACTTTAAATATAGTTCCTCAAACTACGGTGACTATTTCCCCAAGTAATGCGGTAATTTGTCAAAACGGAGTGTATACGTTAAACTCATCGATTCAAAATGGGGTAGGGCCATTTACTTATCAATGGCAAGTTTCCACCACTGGGGTAGTTGGAAGCTTTTCAAATATAGTAGGCGCTACAAGTAATTTTTATACCATTCCAACGGCTACATTAAATACTAGATTTTACCAAGTAATTGTGAGTGCTAGTGGTAATGGCTGTATTCCAGCAACGTCTAATGTTCAAAGTATTACTGTTTTGCCAAGGCCTACCTTAAGTGTAACCAATACGG
>JANNWE010000293.1:0-1629 GCA_031414675.1 Cytophagaceae bacterium | reverse complement strand
ATTGGGAAACGTTCTCCTTTTACAACACTTGTATTGGCATAAGAATATCCCCCATATTGAAACTCATTAATTCCAGGAAACAAATCAACAACCTTATTATCGTTGTATGAATACCTTAAAGCAAAATCCCAATCAAATTTTTTATTCCTAAAAATCAGATATTTTAATTCTGCTTCATATCCCCAGTTTTTTGTTTCACCTACGTTAATTAGTAAATTACTATAACCCGTTGTACGAGGAACACTAACAGTAATCACCTGACCTTTTGATGTTTGCGTATAAGCTGAAACATCTAAATTTACTCTGTTATTAAATAATTGAAATTCTCCCCCTATTTCACTTGAATAAACATTTTCAGGCTTTAGGTTTGCATCTGGAAGAGTATTTCCAACGGTTAAGCCCACAATATTACCAAAAGGAAAGTTAGGCCCGTTGTTATACACTAAATCTAAACCATATAAGGGAACATTATCATTTGCATTTTTATTATAATTCACCCGTAATTTTGCATAATTTAATACATTCCCCTTAATAACAGGCAAAGCATCTGTTGCTATAAATGAAATCGCCGCACCGTAATAAGGATATGACCAATAGCTTCGATCACGGGTGGGCTTATAAAATCTAGAGGTAGCATCATACCTGAAAGTTCCATTGAAAATTAACCAATTTTTGAAGTTATTTGTTAAGTCTGCATAATAACCAATTTTACGTTCTAGTGTATTGGATTCCCCTCCAACCAATTCTCCTTGACGGTTGGAAACATTGAAAACATCGGGTACAACAATAGAACTCGAACCTACAGAGATCCCTTTCGTATATCTTTGATAAACGCTGTAACCGAGAATCAATTTGTTGGTTAAGGGTCCTAAATCTTTTGCTAACTGAACCTGAAATTCATTATTTATCACATTTTCAGTTCCAGAATAATCTGTTACTGATCCCAAATTATCAGTAATAGCCCTATAGATGCCCGTACCATCGCCATCAAAATACCAAGGAGCTGGAATAAATGACTTACTTTTTGCCCAATCAGAGTATAAGAATTTTCCTACTCTATTTTTACCAGTTCTTGAATTATTTAACACCCCCAATCGATTAGTAACAGATAACCAAGAAAGTGCTTTATAAACTAAATTAAAATTACCAGAAATATTGGCATCTTTATAGTTATTTCGTTGGTTGTCTGCATTAAAATATGGATTATTATAATAGTCATTGTAGAATCCGTTTGGATTTGCCAATGGGTTATTTTTCCAATCTCTCAAATCTCCTAAAGGTAAATTTGCGGGTTGATTGATTACATCATTATAAAAATCTGATGAAGTTCTATCATAAGCAGCTTGAGTATAACTCGCAGTATAACCAGCAGTCAATTTATTATATTCTTTTGTAGCAGATACTCTAATTCCTGTTCTCTCGCTTTTATCTTTTGGCACTATTCCGTTGATTCTTTGATTTTCTACGGAAAGATAGAAAGTACTTTTTTCATCTCCACCTTGGACACTAAATTGGTTATTTGTAGAAATCCCGGTATCAAAACTATTCCTTCTACCATTTTCAACGGCAGAATAAGGTAAAACTAATTTACTTCCATCTTCGGCAACTCTGCCCATAATCCTTTGTTCA
>JANNWE010000292.1:0-12350 GCA_031414675.1 Cytophagaceae bacterium | reverse complement strand
ATTTGAAAGCAGAAAAAGAGACTATTTATTTCTTGTTTTTTTTATAAACTATCAAATCAATGTCCATTAAACTGGAGCCAGAATTATTTAGAACTAGGCACCCAAAGCACCGCATCTGCCACCAAAATTCCCCTTTCTTTGGAAGAAATAACAAGTTCTGCCTTTTGGTCTGGGAGTACAGAAAAGCTATCAATCAAAAACCAATCGCTTTCTTCACTTTCCACTTGTAGTTGCTTTGAAACAATTTTGTCATCAATTTTTATACTAATTGTTAGCTTGGAGACATGTCCTTCAGTTTTGGGAATATAGACATAGGCTTTATAGTTGGCCTTGTTCTTAAATTGAGTGTTAAATACAGCCTGATTTTTTTTATCATCTTTTAGATTAGCTTGTACATAATCCTTTCCATATCTTCCATACCCTTTCGCAATCTTTTCCCAATTTCCAGTAGTTTTAAAATTTAAAGAATCCGAATTGTCAATTAATATTTCAGGTAAAGTTCCGTTGGCTAGCGGATTGTTTTTAAGTCTGTTTTGTAAGGTTTTAATTTCAATTTCTTGTATGTTTTTATTGCTTTCTATCGCTAAACTCGCCGCCATGGCTGCCGATTGTGCCAAAACCATAAAAACGGGCTCCATTCTGATGGAACCAAAAGCGATATGAGATGCTGAAAGGCAGACAGGTACAAGCAAATTTGCACATTCGGCTTTTTTAGGTACAATGGCCCGGTAGGAAATTGGGTAAGGATTTAAACCGCCTAAGCCCATTTGTACATCACCTTCGTTTTTAACCTGGTATTTTCCAGAGGCATCTTTTACCATCACTCTTTGTGTATTGTGAGAGTCCATGGTATAGGCCGCCAATCCTATGCCATCACTCACTGTTTCTTGAGCAATACAATGTTTTTCTGTCATTACTATATCACTTATCATCCTTCGTGCCTCCCTCACATACATCTGTGGAGAAAAATGATTGTTTTCAACAAACTCGTCTTTAGGATATCCCCATTTTTTCATTTCAGTTCTTAAATGAATGGGTACTCTTGAGTCATTTCCTAAAAAATAGAAAAACCCTTTGATATGATTTTCATGAGCTTTTTGAATTTTAAATCGAGTTGCATAATCTGCATCGGGATATTCATAATTTCCGCCGATAAGATTAGTAGAAAATGGCCCAGAATTGTTAATGTCTAATTTCCTATGTGGCATAGGTTGTATATGCATTAATGCCCAGTTGAGTTCATGAGGTTGTTTTTTTTCAATATATCGTAATAGTAATTCATATTTTTCTGGATTATAATCCTCTGGTTTGGTAATAGCAATTTGGTTTTCTATGCTATCCGTAAGACATACTCGAAAATTGTAAGCCTGCACTTTTTGGTCACCCGATCCAATTTTGTCCAGTTTTTCAGAACTTATTCCCCAAAGTAAACCGCTGCTTGGATCGCCCTTTGATACAAATGGGTCAATTCCATCAGGAAACTGGTGTTTGTCTAATAGCTGAACACCGTTCCATGTCTCATTGTACTTTGAGTTGGCTTCTCTGCCAACAGTGTAAGATACTCCGGTCTTTGCCATAAGGTCTCCCTCATAGGTGCAGTCGATAAAAAATTTAGCTTTTATCGAAAGCTTTTTATTAAATTCATCTTTAAGTTCAATTAACTGAATCGTCGTATTTGATTTTATGACTTTTACCAATTGCTTTTGAAGTAAAACTTCTATTTTCGCTTCTTTTAGATAGTTTTTAAAAATCTGAAGTGTCACAGAAGGCTCAAAAGTCCATTTTTCAAATTTTCCATAATGTTGGCCTACTTTTCGGTAAAAATCTCTTGAAAGTCCTGAAATAGCATATTTATTTCCAATGTCTGTTTGGCCAAGTCCGCCGGAAGAAAGTCCGCCAATGTGCTTAGAGGCTTCTATTAAAACAACTGATTTACCTTGTTTTTTTGCAGTATAAGCAGCTATTACGCCTGCGGAGGTGGCACCATAAACACAAATATCGTAAGATGCTAAGTTTTGTGCATTACCAATATTAGCGCAAATTAATAAGCTTAATAAGAAAGTGAAGAATTTCATTTTTGGGAAGGTTGAATTGTTTACAGAAATACTAAATTAGTAAATTTTTTTATTTTTGGAATAAAATATTTTTATATAAAAACTTAATTTTTCATAAGATTTTTTAACCTTTAATAATAATTCTCGAGCAAAAATTTATAATTGCTTTACGTAATTCTAATCGATAGAAATTCAATCCAAATAATTCATTCGATATGCCAGGGGGGTAATTTTTTTTATGACTTTAAACTGCCTATTAAAGTTAGATAAATTATAAAAGCCACTATCAAAGGCAATTTGAGATATGCTCATTTTGTCGTTTTGTAACAATTTGCAAGCATAATCTAGCCTAATTTCGGTTAAAAAACTAGAGAACGTCTTTCTTGTCCGTTTTTTAAAATATCTACTGAAAGCAGATTCGCTCATATTCGCCAATTGAGCTACGTCATCTAACATAATTTGACTTTGAAAATTTTCACTAACATGTTCCAATACTTTCTTTATCCGGTCTGAATCTACTTCATTTCTAATATGAATAGGATCAGCTGATAAATATTCAAAATTTTTGCTGTTGGCTAAATCGTCTAATATTTCTAAAAAAAGCAACAGCAGCTTCATGCCTTTTACATTAAACATGGCCTCTTTTTTACTTTGTAATCTTTTAGAAGTTTCTTCACTAAACTGTATTCCTCTTTTAGATCTTTCTAAAAGGGATTTTATAGCAGTGCTTTCTGTGGTTTCCCAAAAGTGTTCTCCCAAAAAATCTTCATTGAAATGGATTATGGTAGATTTTGCTCTTAATTTGCTGTTTTCCTGTAAATATTCTTCATCGTTTTTATAATAATGAGGTAAGTAACTACCAATCATACACAGATCACCAGGTTTAAAGTCTGTTATGCTGCTGCCTACGTATTTTTTCCCTGTACTTTCCATCATAAAAACAATTTCTATTTCGGGATGATAATGCCAAGGGGTAGAAAAATTGGTAGCATCCCATTTCAAAAGATTGAATGAATTTTCAGAAGGATTGGATATCTTTAAGAGCTGAGGCTTCATTTTATGATGTTTTAATTCTCAAAATTAGTTAACATTTGTTAAATAATCATTATTTTTTCTCATTGAATAAGATAATTTTTACACTGTTTTGCATAAATAGGTCAAAAAATCATTACAAATAGTGTTTTTTAAATTAGATTTCTATTTTTTTTACTTTTAAATTTGTAAAAATTCTATTAAAAAGTAGTATTTTTTCTTTACTTTTGAACCCTAAATTTAAAAATATGCCAGATTTTTTGGACAGAAGAAAGTTTATGAAAGAAACCGCCATTAAAGCTTCTGGATTGGCTTTTTTGCCTTTTTTAGACGAGAAGGTTAAAGTTTCTAAAGTTTTTTCCAGTAAAGGAAAACCTGCTTTAGCCTATTTAGAGCCGAGACTTAAATTTGGGGTAATCAGCATAAATCACAGCCATATTTATTCTATGTCACAGGCGGTTATAAATGGTGGAGGTGAGCTTAAAAGTTTTTATTGCATTGAAAATGATTTAGCGGCTGTGTTTAGTAAGCGATTTCCAAACGCTAAAAGAGTTGTTAGTTCAGCAGAAATACTGGGTGATGCGTCTATTTCGCTAATTTTAAGCTCTGCTATACCCAATGAGCGAGCAGGCATTGCTATTCAGGCCATGAATAATGGAAAGCATGTGCTAGTAGACAAGCCAGGTATTACTGATATGGCTCAATTAAAAAAAGTAAAAGAAGTTCAGAAAAAGACGGGAAAAATATTTTCTATTTGTTACAGTGAGCGTTTTGAAAACCGTGCGACCGAAAGGGCTTCCACGCTTGTAAAGGAAGGGGCCATTGGTAAGGTTATACAAACCTTGGGTACAGGTCCTCATAAAATTACTCCGGCAAGTAGGCCATCCTGGTTTTGGGACAAAAAGTATTTTGGAGGTATTATTACTGATATTGGTAGTCATCAGGTTGATCAATTTTTACATTTTACAGGCTCTGATACAGCTACCGTAGTGGCTTCTCAAGTTGGTAATTTTGGCAATCAGGAGCATGTACAGTTTGAAGATTTTGGGGACCTAATGTTAAAAGGTAATAACGGAACCGGTTATATACGCGTAGACTGGTTTACACCCAATAGCTTAAAAGCCTTTGGTGATGGGAGACTTACTATTTTGGGAACGGATGGCTACATAGAAATCAGAAAAAATATTGATATTACCAGAAAAGATAATGGTAGCCATTTATATCTAAGTACTCAAAAAGAAACTGTATATATAGACTGTAGCGAGCAAATACTACCTTTTGGGCCTCGTTTTGTTGACGATATTTTAAACGGGACAGAGACGGCTATGACCCAAGCTCATTGTTTTAAAACGATGGAATTAGCCATTTTAGCTCAAAAAAATGCTAGCAAAATTTAATAAAAAACTATATTATGAATTTGAAAACTATGTTTTTAAACACATTTAAAGTTGACAGCTCTTGTTCCCTGTGCTTAAAAGTGGAAATGAATTTTAGTAAAAAAGAATGGTTTTTTCTTACTTATTTGTTATTTTCAACTATTTTCTTTGCCAATGCTGTCAATGCTCAGACGGTCATTTCTGCATTGAAAAATGGTTCGAAAATCGATATTTTTATTAATAAAAACCTTTTTACAAGCTATATATTTTCAGAAGAAGAAAAGTATCCCTTTTTTTTTCCGGTAAATGGCCCATCAAATGCAAGTGTTACTTCGATGCGAAACGCAAATTATCCGCATCATAGTTCTTTGTTTTTTGGGTGTGACAAAGTTAACGGAGGCAACTATTGGCAGGAAGGTTTAGAAAGAGGACAAATAATTTCACTCCGTGCCGATATTATTAAAAATGATGGAGATAAAGTAGTAATAGAAAATGAATGCATCTGGAGAAGGCCAGGGGCTATTTCTCCTATAAAAGATATCAGAAGAATTACCATTTCGGCCCCATCGGCTGGTCTTTATCAAATTGATTTTAATGTAGAAATGGAAATGCTACTAGATGTAAATATCGAAAAAACAAATCATTCTTTATTTAGCGGAAGGCTTGATCCCGATTTGGCAGTTATTAATGGAGGAACAATGATAAATGCCGAAGGAGAAATGGGTGAAAAGGGCACTTTCGGGAAAGGTTCTCCTTGGATAGATTGCTTTGGAAATAGAGGAAAAGCTATAGAAGGGATGGCAATTTTGCAGCATCCTTCTAATAAATGGTTTCCCTCCAAGTGGTTTACTCGTGACTACGGCTTTTTCTCCCCCACACCCATGTTTTGGCCAGAGAATGAAAAAGAAGGAACTAATGTAAAAAAAGGAGAGAAAATAAATTTGCGTTATCGAGTGATCGTGCACTCGGGAGATGTAAAAACTGCGAAAATTGCGGAACAATTTGAAAAATATAAAACGGAATAAAATATGAAAAGGAGAGATTTTGTAAACAAAACACTTTTAGGATCTGCTGTAACGGCTTTTGGCTTTCCAAGCATTGTGCCATCCACAGTTTTTGGGAAAAACGCACCAAGTAATAAAATAAATATTGGGCAAATTGGTGCAGGAAGAATTGCCCGTGACCATGATTTGCCAGGAACTTTACAACACGAAATGGCTAGAATAATGGCTGTTTGTGAAGTTGATAAAAATAGACTTGCGGATGGCAAAAAGCTTATTGACGGATACTATGCCAAAAAAATGAGTAATGCCAATTACATGGACACAAAGATGTATGACGACTACAAAGAAATGTTGCTAAACAAAGACATTGATGCGGTAGTTATCAGCACGCCAGACCATTGGCATTCGCAGCCCGCTTTAGAGGCCGCCATTGCGGGAAAGCACGTGTATTTACAAAAACCTACGGCCTTGACTATTGCCGAGGGACGTCTTTTAAGTGATGTAGTTACCAAAAAAGGCATTGTTTTTCAAGTTGGTACGCAACAGCGGTCTTCTCCTCAATTTAGAATTGCCGCCGAATTGGTTAGGAATGGTAGAATTGGGAAATTACATACTGTTAAAATAGGTTTACCTGGCGATCCTTCTGGCCCTGCGGCACCCGAAATGCCAATTCCGAAAGGACTAAATTATGATATGTGGCTGGGTTCAACACCCAATGTGCCGTATACCGAAATAGGTGTACATCCTCAAAAAGGCTATGACAGACCGGGCTGGTTACGCTTAGAACAGTACGGTGCGGGTATGATAACAGGCTGGGGGCAACATCATTTTGATTCAGCCTCTTGGGGTATGGATACAGAATTAACAGGGCCAATTTCAGTAGAGTCTGTTGCAGAATTTCCAAAGTCGGGTTTATGGAATGTACACGGAGATTTTATGGTAAAGGCCGAATACGCCAATGGCATTACGATGTACACCAGCGGTGGCTATCCAAATGGAATTCGGTATGAAGGCACTGAAGGATGGATTTTTGTTTCGAGAGGCAGTTATGTAGCATCTTCAAGCGATCCGGTTTCCGCAGCAAAAAGTGCCAAAGCATTGGATGCCAGCGACCCAAAAATATTAAGTTCAGTTATTAAAGACACAGAAATAAAATTGCAGGTAAGTAAAGAACATCATTTAAATTGGTTGGAAGGAATCCAAAATAGAACCCCAGTTTTATCTCCAGTGGAAGTGGCCCATAGGGCATGTTCCGTTTGTCTAATCAGCCATATTGCAATGAAAGTACATGGGAAGTTGGATTGGGACCCAAAAACAGAAAAGTTTAAAAATAATGAAAAGGCGAATGCTATGCTTAGTAGAACTCAAAGAAAGCCATATGGAACTAGCAATGTGAGACTTGCATAATTTTTGTGGATGCTAGGTGGTAGTATTAGCATACTTTAAACTTGGGTAAAATGAGTTTAATTTTTTGATACTATTTTCACCGAATTTCAATAACTAGTCAAAAAAGTATTATAAAATGTGCTTTTTTGACTAGTTTCTTTTTTTATAAAAGCTTATTTTTGTAATAATTCTTAAAAATAATAGTAATATATTCAGAGTTTATTTTTTTATTTTCTAAAACCAATTTTAAATTTTATGAAGAAAAATTTATTTTTATTAACCATTCTGATGTTTTGCATACAGCTTGGTTATGCCCAATCACGCCAAGTGGGGGGCAAAGTGAGTGATGCTTCTGGCGGCGGACTGCCAGGGGTAAGTGTTACTGTGAAAGGAACCTCCCAAGGAACTGTTACAGATGGTGGCGGGAACTACGTGGTGAATGTGAATGGAATTAAAGCTACTTTAGTTTATTCCTATATTGGATTTATAGGACAAGAAATTGAAGTTGGAAATAAAACCCAGATTAACGTAAAACTAGTAGAAGACGCTACAAATTTATCTGAAGTAGTAGTGGTTGGCTATGGTACAATGAAAAAGAGTGATTTAACAGGGGCAGTTGCTCAAGTTAAGGCAACTAGAATGGAGAATGAAAATCCAAGAACTATTCAAGACATGTTGCGTGGAAATGCTCCCGGCTTGGATATTTCTAACAATGCTTCACCAAGGGGTGGAGGTAGTTTTTTGGTTAGAGGTCGTGCTTCACTTACTGCCTCTACCGCGCCTTTAATTGTGGTAGATGGTGTTATCTATCCTGGGTCTTTAAGTGATATTAATCCAAATGATATAGCCACGATTGATATTTTAAAAGATGCTAGTTCGGCAGCCGTATTTGGTGCAAGATCTGCTAATGGTGTAATCTTGTTAACCACCAAGAAAGGAAAATCAGGGAAACCTCAAATTACGATTAATTCTAACTTAGCCATTAATAAAGTAGGGAAGTTTAATGACATTTTAAATGCAGAAGATTTTTTATCTTGGAGAGGCGATGTACTTTGGAGTATGAATGGACATAACCCAGCTACACAATATAATTTTTATGATCCAAGCAAATTGCCATCCAATATAACATTGGCTCAGTGGCAGGGTAGTGACAAAGGTGATCCTACAGATATTTGGCTCAATCGTATCAAAATGTTTCCAGTTGAAATAGCGAACTATAAAGCGGGTAGAACCACGGATTGGGAAAATCTATTAATTAATGACGAGGCTATTCAACAAGACCATACTGTTGCAGTTTCTGGTAGCACTCCTAACACCAACTATTACATGTCTTTGGGCTATTTGACTAATGAGGGATTATCAGTGGGTGATGTTTTTAAGACGGTAAGGGCAAGGGTAAACTTAGAAAACAAAATCACTAATTTTCTTTCGGTGGGTTTAAATATCCAATTTGGTAATCGAGACGAAAGTAGTATTCCTATTGGTTTAGGAAATATTATTCGTACCACTCCATATGGTCAGTTGTATCAAGACGACGGCATTACCTTACGCCAGAGTACCAACGATGACGTGGGTAATAATTCGAATCCATTTCTTGATCAAACCTTTAACACACGTAGTAGGATAAATAATAACCTGTTTAGTTCCATTTTTGTAAAAGGAGATATTGGATACGGTTTTTCTTATCAAGTAAATTTTACACCTCGTTTTGATTTTACAAATAATTTAGACCATGTTTCCGCTTTTAAGCCAGGTCAAACTTCGAGAGCCGGCATTTCAAGAAGAGAAAACAACACCTCTTATCAATGGCAATTGGACAATATTTTGAAATGGAATAAATCATATGGAAAGCATAATTTTGATGCAACATTTTTGATAAATGCAGAGAAAACGCAAAGCTGGCAAAACGTTATAAATGCCGAAAATTACTCTCCAAGCGACAACCTTATCTATCATGCCGTTCAAGCAGCAACTCTTTACCCTTCTATAACTAGTAATGATGTTTATTTTACTGGACAAGCTCTAATGGGTAGAATCAATTATAATTTCAACTCTCGGTATTTTCTTACTGCTACTATGCGTCAGGACGGATATTCAGGTTTTGGTCAAAGTAGCCAAAAAGCAAATTTCCCTTCCTTGGCTATGGGCTGGCAGTTTACAGATGAGCCGTTCTTAAAAGGCCTTCAAAAATACTTGGATTATGGAAAACTTAGGGTTTCTTACGGAGTAAACGGAAACCGTGAAATTAATAATTCTGATGGTTCCGCTAATCGTTTTGCTTCACTTTCAGCATTATCGGCTGGAGTTTATACCTATACCACGCCGACTGGTACTACTTATAACACAGGGACTGTAAGAACCTCCAACATGAGTAATCCAAATTTGAAATGGGAGAAAAACAGCTCTTACAATTTCGGCTTAGACTTCGGAATTTTGAATAGTAAAGTCAGCGGTACTTTGGATTATTATATTCGGAAAACCAACGATTTGTTATTGTTCCGTTCTTTGCCCAATGTAACAGGTTTCGGAAGTGTTATATCTAATTTAGGTTCTGTTGGTAACAATGGACTTGAAGTTGCTATAAACACGGAAAACATCAAAAAGAAAAACTTTGTTTGGCGTTCTACCTATAGTTTCTGGACAAATGACAACAAAATCTTGAAATTGTATGGTGCAGTACCGGTAACAGATGCGAGCGGTAATACTACACTTATAGATCAAGATGATAGAGCCAATGGTTGGTTTATTGGAAAGCCAATAAGTCAAATATGGGATTATAAAGTTTTAGGCGTTTGGCAAGAAGCCGAAAGAGATTTAGCTAAAACCTATGGTTTTACCCCAGGTGATTTCAAATTGGAAGATTTGAATCAAGACGGCAAATTCAATTTAGATGACAGACAATTTATTGGAAACCAGAATCCAAAGTTTTCGTTTAATATGAGACAAGAATTTAATCTGTACAAGAATTTTGATTTTTCGTTCTCCCTATATGGCCGGATTGGACAATTGACTGCCTTTAACGAGGCTAAAAATGTGGACTTGTTTTATGACCGTTCTCAATATTATAAAAGACCGTATTGGACCCCTGAAAACCCAATAAACGATTATGCAAAAATGATGTCTGCAGCGGGCGGTTCAGTAGCGTTTAATGTTTGGAGGAAATCCTCATTTGTACGATTAAATAATATCAGTTTAGCGTATACTTTACCTAAAGCGATGATGAATAAAATCAAATTTGATAGTATGAAACTATATGTGAATATGTCAAATGCAGCAGTATTTACTCCTTGGCAATATTTCGATCCTGAGTCTAGGGCAAATACGGAAACCAATAATGATGCTTATCAAAACTTAATGCCGCGTACTTCAACTTTAGGCTTAAACATCACATTCTAAACTTAGATTCTATGAAAAATATATTTAAAAATAAAAAAATAGCTATTGCCACTACGGCACTCTTACTAGCAGTAAGCACTAGTTGTAAGGAAAATTGGCTTGACCCTAAACCCTTATCTTTTTTTACCCCTGAAAACACATTTGTAAACGAAGCTGGTTTCAAATCGGCTCTTGCATCTTGTGCGGCCAACTTAAAAGGAGAATGGTATGAGGATGGTTCCCCAATTATTACCGAGTTGCTTTTTTCAGAAATGGCAGTGGAAGGCACTACTGATAAATTTGGACCGGCCGTTGATTTGAATGTTTTAATTACACCAGATGCAAATCTTAATAGCGGAGATTTTAATAGAATAGGTTGGTACTGGGAAAGACATTGGATAGGAATTCGTTTAGCAAATACCATAATTGAACGCCTTCCAGCCATTACAACCATTAAAGAAGATGTAAAAAATATACTTTTGGGCAAAGCCTATTTTTATCGTTCCTACCATTATTATCGTTTGGTTCATCAGTTTGGAGATGTGCCAACTACATTTAAAGAAATAACAAGTCCAAAGCTTGATTTTCAAACGGTAAAAAGAGAGGTAATCTTAACAAAAATAAAAGCAGATTTGGAATTAGCTTTTAAAAGCACTTCGTTTGCTGGGGATAAAGGAGATGTAAATAAAGGATCCATTGGCCATTTACTTACAAAAGTCAACTTGTCTTTAGGCCTTTATGATGAAGCAATTGCTATTGCTGACCAAGTAATCAACAGCGGTACGTATAAATTAGTAACAGGAAGATTTGGAGTTGATGCAGGTATTGTTACAAAAAATGTTACTTGGGACTTACATCGCCCTGCAAATAAATTTGTGGCTGCAAACACCGAGGTGTTGTTTTCTGTAACCGACCGTTTTGGTTTGACGAGTGCTTTAGCAGCAGGCACAACAACCATGCGACAAGCAGTTCCATTTTATTCTAACAGTGTAATCTTGACTCCTGACGGAAGACCAGGCATGGTGCCGGGTCAAGTGGAGTTTGATTTAGGAACTAAATTTGGTCGCGGAATTGGTCGGTGTCGTCCAACGTATTATTCACAATATGGTGTTTGGGATGATGAAAAAGATTTTCGTCATGATGTAAAATCAGGGAATTGGATGCGGATGGAAGATTTAGTGTATAACAATACTGCTATTAGAACTACTTCTCCTTTTTATGGTAAACCTCTTCAATTAAGAGATGCTACAGGAAAATTATTAATTAGCAATGGCGATACCATAAGAAATTGGTACAATTGGCCTCACTATAAACTATATATAGAAGACCAAATCAGAATACCATGGCAGGGAGGGAATTCGGATTGGTATGTTTACCGTTTAGCAGAAACCTATCTTTTGAGAGCAGAGGCACATTGGTTTAAAGGCAATAATGCTTTGGCGATTGCTGATTTAAATGCTGTAAGAGTAAGAGCCGGTTGTAGCCCTTACCCTGCTAGCAAAATCATAGATATCGGTACAATATTGGATGAGCGAGGAAGAGAATTATATTATGAAGAGCCTCGTAAAACAGAGTTAACCCGAATTGCTTATCAAATGGCCAAAGGAACCAAAACATATAATGGTAAAACATACTCAGCAGCAAATTTTTCTGCTAATAATTTCTTTTATGATAGAGTTATTGAAAAGAGCAATTTCTACAATAAGATTAAAAATATTAGAGGTGATAGCTATACCATGAGCCCTTACCATGTTTTATGGCCGATTCCTAGGCCGGCAATTTTAGCCAATAGTTTAGGTCAAATAAATCAAAACATAGGGTATGCTGGTAGTGAAACCAATAAACCAGCCTCAGATAAAATAATAGAGTAAAGTTTAATTTATAATTTTCCAAAATATTTTATTGGATTAATCGATTGTATTCAACCTTAAATATAAAACCCCGAAGCAATTCGGGGTTTTTTTCTCTAAATTGAAATTAAATGAACAGAAGAAACTTTATTCAATCCGCGTCCGGTCTATTATTTGCTTCTAATTTAAAAGCTTTTGCAGCAAAGAACCATCAAAAAATGGCTTATTCCGCCATTACTTGGAACGGTAATGATTTAGTTGCAATTAAAGAAA
>JANNWE010000291.1:0-2609 GCA_031414675.1 Cytophagaceae bacterium | reverse complement strand
TTTAAAATCATGTTAACTCTCTTGTCATTCAAAATTCTTGTTGGAGCATCAAAGTTTGTTCGCTTTACATACTCCTCTAACACTTTTGGTTGATTGACAATCACCTCAAAACAATCAATTTGTTTGGTTATATTTCTACCTCCAGCATTATAAAGCGTACAACCAGACCCTAGCCCAATAATAGCTATATCTTCAGGTTTAGGATGAATATATAATGGCAAAGCACCCAGCATGATATGAACATAATCTTCACGCATTGGCAAAAAACTTTGTCCTAAACCATTTACAAAAACAGTGGAAACAGCACTATCAATTTTTATAGAAGATAATGCGGTTTCATCTTCACTATAAATAAAATTTTTATCTTCCATTACCCCACTCAAATTTTTCCAAAACGTTGCATTAGACGGAATGAAATAGATAGTAACAAAAAGCGAGGCAATCATAAAGGCATAGTTAAAAATGTTTTTGGGTTTATCTTTAAATAAAATGAAAACATAAAAGACGCCCAAAACACAAATAAGTTTTATGGTGGTTGAAGAACCTAAGGAGTTAAAACCCACCAAAGTTACAAACCATGCGCCAATGGTTGACCCAACAATATTCATGAATTGTAGCCAACCCACTTTTCTACCCACATTCTCAAATTTATCTTGAATTATCATTTGGGATAAAGTAAAACTAAAACCCATAATAAAAGTAGGAATCGCCATTAAAAACAATGGGATTATGGCCATTGTGGTAAGATTTATTTTAAAAGAATTTATCGTATCGTAACCTTTAAAAAAAACCATTAATGGCCTTAGAGCAGGAATTTTTGTAACAGCCAAATGTAAAATCAAAATGGAAGCGGCAGTATAAAAATAAAGGAAATACTGGGTCCTAAGAAAAAATCTGATTTTACTTCCTTTAATTTTTTTCGCTAAACGTACCCCAATGTATGTTCCTAAAGCCATCGAACCCAAATAAATTGAAAGAATAATGGAAAAAGTTACGGCATACGATTTCATCATCGTATCTAACATTCTAAACCATATAATTTCAAACGAAATGGCCATGAATCCAGAAACGGTATATTGCAAAATCCAAAACATAAAACCTTTATTCCAGATGAATTCACCATTGGAATCTGTGGTGCTAGCAGGTTCTTTTACGCTTTTTAAATTTGCCGCTTTTTTTGTTTGAAAAAACACATAAAGAGCCGTTATAGCACAAATAAAATTCAATGCTGCTCCAAATCTAACCGCATTTTCAAATCCGATTTTAGGAATTAAAACAAACGAAGTCACAAATGTGCCAATGGCAGCACCTAAAGTATTGGTAAAATAAAGTAAACTTATAAAACCCGCCTGATTTTCTGCATTTTTTTCTTCGAACGATTTTGACAATAAAGGCAAAGAAAGTCCCATTAAAAATGTAGGAAACAATAATACCAAAAACAAAATACTATAAATACTGAAAGTAGATGCTTCTGCTAAAATATTACCCACATAGAGCCAATCATAAAGAATAAATTTACTCACTAAAGCAAAAATCCCAATGCCTAGTTCAGCAAGAAAAAACAAAAGGATTGGCCTATTTTTTGGAACTCGGTCGGCAATCTGCCCACCAACCAAATACCCTAAGCCTAAGCCAGCCATAAATGCAGAAACTATTAGACTTATGCTTACTGAAGATATACCCGTGTAAAAAACCAACCATCTTTGCCAAATAACTTGGTAAATTAGAGCAGCAAACCCTGAAAAAAAAAATATAAAAATTAAAAGAAAAGAATTTGACTTCTGCGAAGAAGCTGACTTAAAAAGCATTTTTGGTTATTTAGGTAGATACCACAAAATAAAACCAAATTAAAAAAGAATCCAAACTTAATTAAATTAAATACAAAAACGATTTCAACAAATCTTATTTATATTAATAAATCTGCAGGAACCTTTAAAAAAAGAATTTATTAAAAAACCTAAATTATTGTCAAGAAATAAGAATTAAGAAGTATTCGAAAATACTACTTAATTCTTACTAAGACCTTATTTATCATTCAAAATCAATGGGGTATTTCCTCTACCTCCCATGATAATAATTTTCGAATTGGGTGAAGCTGCTAATTCCTTTTGAGCTTTAATCATTTCATACTGAAGCTGCTTATCCGTTAGAGAAGAGGTAATAATCTTTTGATAATCTGAAATACCTTGTGCCTCCACTCTTTTTCTTTCTGCTTCTTGCTTTTCTTTCTGAAGAACAAATTGCATTTTTTGAGCGTCTTGTTCGGCATTTATCTTAGATTCAATGGTCTTTTTTACCGACTCTGGCAAATTAATATTCCTTACTAAAAGCTGCTCTAAAACTAGTCCCCTCGACGTAAAGTCCGTTTCAATTGCTTTAAAAATCTTGCCTTGAAATTCATCTCTTTTGGAAGAATAAAGTGCCACAGCATCATAATAAGCCGATATATCTCTAATTCTCGTTCTAGCTAAGGGCTGTACAATAACATCTACATACTCCTTACCAATTTTACTTAAAATGGTAGGGGCTTGGTCTGGTTTAACTCTAAATAAAACTGTAAGGTCAATAGAAACTTCCAAGCCGTCAGCAGAAAGTACTCTAATTGCATC
>JANNWE010000290.1:0-5240 GCA_031414675.1 Cytophagaceae bacterium | reverse complement strand
AATAACTGGAGGTTTAGGCCCTACAAAAGATGATATTACAAAAACTACTTTAACTGAGTTTTTTAATGATAGGCTAGTTATCAATGTACATGCAGAAGCTTTTATTAAAGATTTTTTTGAAAAAAGAGGTAGGCCTTTTACTGAAATAAATAGACAGCAAGCTTTTATTCCTTCCTCTGCTACTTATTTACACAATGCTACAGGCACCGCTCCTGGAATGTGGTTTGAAAATGACGGCAAAATCATAGTGTCCATGCCTGGAGTGCCTAATGAGATGAAGTACTTGATGGTAAAGGAGGTAATTCCGCGACTTATTAGTCATTTTAAAACCCCAATAATAGAACACCAAATTATTAGAACTATTGGAATAGGTGAATCTTTTTTAGCCGAAAAAATAGCAGATTGGGAGGATCAACTGCCTTCAAATATAAAATTAGCTTATTTACCGAGTTTTGGTCAGGTAAAGCTAAGACTTTCTGGTATGGGTGAATCAAAAGAAGTATTAAAAAAAGAAATAAATCAAGAAGTTGAAAAAATTCTTCCACTTTTGGGAGATGCTATTTTCAGTATAGAAAACGAAGACCTAGAACAAGTAATAGGATCTCTTTTAAATGCTAATAATGAAACACTTAGTGTAGCCGAAAGCTGTACAGGCGGGTATATTTCGCATTTAATCACTTCAATTCCGGGAAGCTCCTCTTATTTTTTAGGTGGGGTGGTTAGTTATTCTAATCAAGCAAAAATGAATGTTTTGAATGTAAAACAAGAAACATTAACTAATTTTGGAGCAGTAAGTGAGCAAACTGTTAAAGAAATGGCAGAAGGTGTAAGAAAAGCTTTGAATTCAACCTATGGAATAGCAACATCTGGGATTGCTGGACCAGACGGTGGAACAAAAGACAAGCCGGTTGGTACCGTTTGGCTTGCTGTAAGTGATGGAAACAAAACAGAAGCACGAAAACTTTCTTTAGGCAATCAAAGAATTGTAAATATTCAATATTCTGGAGTTGCAGCATTAAATTTACTTAGAAGATTTATTAATAAAACATTAGACTGAGTTATAAAATGGCTAAAATTGAAATATTGATGCCCACTATGGGCGAAAGTATTTTCGAGTGTACGGTTTTAAAATGGTTAATCAAAGAAGGAGATCGTGTTGAAATTGATGATATGATTCTAGAAGTAGCCACAGATAAAATTGATACTGAAATTGGTTCAAGCCATGCTGGTGTCGTCACGAAATTCCTTGTTGAAGAGGGGCAAACTGCCATTATCGGGAAACCAATTTGTGAAATTTCCACTGAAAATGATATTAAAAAAATCATTGACCAAATAGTTAGTCCTGATTCGAGTTCAAAAGAAATAGAAAAATCCATTGAAATGGTACAAATTTCTTTAGAAAAAACAAATCCAAATGGTATTCGTTTTTATTCGCCATTAGTATTAAATATAGCTAAAAAAGAGAATATTTCTCAAAATGAGTTAGAAAAAATACCAGGAACCGGGCTAGAAAAAAGAGTAACAAAAGACGATATTTTAGAATATATATCCCATAAAACTTATAATTCAGAAACTGAAATAGAACTACCAAATACAGTAATTTCTAGTAGCGATCAAGTGGTAGAAATGGATCGTATGAGAAAAATGATTGCTCAAAGAATGGTAGAATCCAAAAAAAATGCTCCTCATGTCACTTCTTTTATAGAAACGGATATGACGGAAGTGTTTAATTGGAGAAGTAAAGTAAAAGATACCTTTAAATTAAAAAATGAAGAAAGCTTTACTTTTACTCCTTTACTAATTGAAGCAGTAATAAAAGCAATAAAAGATTTTCCTGGAATCAACATTCAGGTAGATAAGGAATCCATTATTTACAAAAAAGATATAAATATTGGTATGGCAGTAGCATTACCAAACGGTAATTTAATAGTCCCGGTCATTCATAAAGCAGATCAGTATACCTTGTCTGATCTTGCAATTAAAATAAATGATCTCGCCAAAAGAGCAAGAAACAATCAATTAAAACCAGAGGAATTAATGGGTGGCACCTATACGGTAACCAACATTGGTTCATTTGGAAATCTTTCAGGAACTCCAATTATCGTTCAACCACAAGTGGCAATTATGGCTTTTGGTGTTATAAGAAAAATGCCTTCTGTTATTGAAACTGCGGAAGGAGATTTTATTGGAATACGACAAAAAATGGTTATTTCTCATTCTTATGATCATCGTGTAGTAGACGGTTCATTAGGAGGTTTGTTTTTAAAAAAAGTTTCAGATTATTTAGAAAAATTCAATTCGCAAAGAGACCTGTAAGAAATGCTTTTTAATTCTTTTGAGTTTTTACTTTTTTTCCCTTTCGTAACGCTACTTTATTTTGTGGTTCCTCACAAATTTAGGTGGTTTCTATTACTAATTTCAAGCTGTTTTTTTTACAGTTTTTTTAAGTGGGAATATATATTTATCCTACTTTTTACTATTGTAATTGACTATTTTGCAGGCATTTGGATTTCTAAATCTTCAGGAAAAAAGAAAAAATGGGCATTAATAATTAGCTTAGTTGCAAATATTGGTGTTTTAGCACTTTTTAAGTATTACTATTTCATTATTGACAACTTTAACGCACTATCCTTTAAAATAAATCAGACTGCTTATGACCCTCTTTGGCATTTTATATTGCCAATTGGTTTATCTTTTCATACTTTTCAAGCCATGAGCTATACTATTGAAGTATATAGAGGAAACCAAAAAGTGGAAAATAATTTTGGGATTTATGCCCTTTATGTTATGTTTTATCCCCAATTAGTAGCTGGGCCCATTGAAAGACCCCAAAATATACTGCATCAGTTTTATGAAAAACACGACTTTAACTATAACAATGTTAAATCAGGCTTAAGATTGATGCTTTGGGGGATGTTCAAAAAAGTAATAATAGCTGATAATTTGAGTGTTTTCGTAAATCGAATATATGATCATCCGAGCAATTATCAAGGGTTGCCTTTAGTGGTAGCTACTTTGTTTTTCTCCATTCAGATCTATTGTGACTTTTCTGGATATTCAGATATTGCATTGGGTTCAGCTCGTGCCATGGGTTTTAACTTAATGAAGAATTTTGATAGACCTTATATTTCAAAAAGTATATCAGAATTTTGGAAGAGATGGCATATATCCTTATCTACGTGGTTTAGAGACTATTTGTATATTCCTTTGGGTGGAAATAGAGTACCAAAAATAAGAAGATATTTTAACCTCTTTTTCGTCTTTATGATGAGCGGGCTTTGGCATGGAGCAAGTTGGAATTACGTAATTTGGGGAGCTTTACATGGCATTTATTTAATTATTGGCCAACTCGCAGGAAAATTTCAAGATAAGATTTTTGGAATTTTTAAGAATAGTAAAATTATTAATGCTATTCATGTATGTATCACCATACTACTTGTAGTTTTTGCCTGGATATTTTTTAGAGCCAAAACTTTTAAGGATGCGAAATATATAATTTCCAATTTGTTTTCTTCGAGTAGTCATTCATTTTCAGAAGTCATTAAAATGATAGGAGTAAAAGAGCTTTTAACTGTGCTAACTGGAATCTTAATACTGGAATTGGTACAGTGGATGCAAGGAAAGAAAGACTTAGGAACTTGGATAGAAAAACTTCCAAAATGGCAAAGATGGGGAATCTATTATTTCCTTTTGTTTTTCATTATTACTTTTGGCTATTTTGGAGAGGTTCAATTTATTTATTTCCAATTTTAATAAATTTATTCGGCTATAATAATGGAATTGAGA
This sequence comes from Cytophagaceae bacterium, assembly GCA_031414675.1. Classification (GTDB taxonomy): domain Bacteria; phylum Bacteroidota; class Bacteroidia; order Cytophagales; family Spirosomataceae; genus Leadbetterella. The sequence continues at coordinate 1,454 of JANNWE010000290.1, read as the reverse complement.
AATAGTAAGATTATACAAAAATATAATTAAAATAGGTATATAAGTTAAAATCTGAAAATTAGAACTTATACTTTTATATAATAATGTCCGTTTGCATTCTATTTAAATAATGAACAACTCATTTAAAAAATTCTTAAAAAATCTCTTCTTTTTTAGTACCCCACTTCTTTTAATGGTTGGTTTGTATTTTATTTTTGACCCCTTCCATGTTTTAAAAAGTTATGAATCTTACGGTAGTAATTTTCTCAAAACTTACAATCGTAATAGAATAAGTACGGAAGTTTTTGTTAGAAACAATCCAACGTATCATTTTAATTCGTTTATTTTTGGAAGTTCCAGATCTAGTGCATTTCTAACACATGATTGGTCAAAATACATTAATGATCCTCATCCTTATCATTTTGATGCTTTCAATGATAATATTGGAGGGATAGCTGGAAAAATTTCTTTCATTAAAAACCAAAAAAACACCATTAAAAATGCCTTAATTGTAATTGACAACGATACATTTGTAAATTCTTTTGACGAAACTGAATCTTTGGTACATCTAAAAGATTATCGATGGACTGACTCTACAAATTATTTAAAATACCAATTAAAATTCTTTAAAGCATTCTTCAAAAAGCAATATTTTATTTCATTTCTGGATTTAAAGCTCACCAAGAAATTCAAACCGTATATGGAGGATTTTTTTAAATTTAAATATTTTTATTCGGATACTTACAACGACTTTTTGTTTCCTGAAAATGTTGCTCTTATTAAAAAGGATTCTAGTTCATACTATAGTTCTAACGAATTTAAAAATAGAATTAAGAATCCTGAAATGCATGGTACAAACATTGACCGAAAGGAAATAGAAAATATTAAATACATAGCTGATACTTTTAAAAAAGACCACACGAAGTATAAAATAATAATTGCTCCTTTGTACGATCAAAGAGCAACCAATTCGATTGAACTGGAAATTTTAAAAATCTACTTTGGAAAAGAAAATGTGTATGATTATTCTGGAAAAAACAAATACACAGATGACATTAGAAATTATTATGAAATGTCACATTTTAAGCCCTCACTGGGACGAATCGTATTGAAGGAAATTTATTAAAAATTTGTAAAAGCGAATTGAACCAAATTTGCTCCCATTTTTAGAGCTTCTTGCCTATTACTTTCCGAATCGTTATAAATACTTTGATCTTCCCACCCATTTCCTAAGTCACATTCGTAAGAAAAAAAACACACCAATTTCCCTTCATGAATAATTCCGAACCCTTGAGGAGGTAAATTGTCATGCTCATGAATTTTAGGTAGGCCCTTAGTGAATTGGAATTTTTGATGATATACAAGATGTGAAAATGGCAATTCTACGAACTCATGTTCCGGAAAAACTTTTTTCATTTCCCTTCTTACAAATTTATTCATTCCATAGTTGTCGTCAATATGCAAAAAACCGCCCG
>JANNWE010000289.1:0-9804 GCA_031414675.1 Cytophagaceae bacterium | reverse complement strand
TCTTTTTGCTCAAAATATACATTAACTTTTCCAACGCTATTTGGTCTATTTTTGAAAAATCATCTAATAAATCAGAATCAATATCTAAAACACCTAAAATGTTATTTTTAGAATTATATAGAGGTAATACAATTTCGGATTTCGATGCAGAACTGCAAGCGATATGTCCTGGAAAAGCATCAACATCTGGCACTAATACTGTTTTTTTTGTGCTAAAAGAATGTCCACAAACCCCACGGTCATACCTGATTCTAGTACAGGCAATTGGACCTTGAAATGGCCCAAGAACTAGTTCTCCCTTTTGATTGTCTAGATAAAATCCTACCCAAAAAAATCCAAAGGCCTGCTTTAAGGCAGCAGCTACGTTGGCTAGATTTGCTATTAAATCAGATTCACCGGCTATTAAGGCTTCGATTTGAGGAAGAAGCTCATTATAAATGACGTTTCTATCATTTGTATTAGTTAGAAATAGGCCTTCTGCCATGCTTGGAATAAATATTATTTTTCAAAAATAATCATTTGAATTTCAAATCTAGTAGGAATTTATGCATCTTCATTTTTATTTTCTTTAAAAATCATAAATTTTGTTTTTTCAATTCTTCAACAGCAAATGCTGCCGCCCTAGCGGTGAGTGCCATATAGGTAATGGAAGGATTTGCACAAGAAGAAGATGTCATGCAAGCCCCATCGGTTACGAATACGTTTTTAGCACCCCAAACTTGATTGTGTTTATTTAATATGGAATCTTTTGGAGAATTTCCCATTCTAGCCGTACCCATTTCGTGAATGCAAAGTCCAAAACCTTTTTCATCATCGTATGCCTCAATATCTTTAAAACCTGCTTTTTCTAGCATCTCCGCAGCGTCATTTTTCATATCTATCCGCATTTTTCTTTCATTTTCTCCAAATTCGGCAGACATTTTTAAAACGGGTTGGCCCCATTGATCTTTCACTTCGTTGATTAATGAGACATGATTCTTAAATTCTGGCAACGTTTCAGCAAATCCCATCATATCGGTGCCCCAAGGACCAATTTGAGAAGATTTTTCTTTTAATGTAATCCCAAACCCTTCCACCTCTTCATTTCTTCCTCTTCCGCTTGTACCTTCGTATCCAAAGCCACGCAAATAATCTCTTTTGTCTTTCCCAATATTTCGAAAGCGAGGAACATAAAAGCCGTTAGGCCTTCTGCCAAAAGTGTATTTATCTTCAAAGCCTTCATAAGTTCCTCGAGCTCCAGCCGAAAAATGGTGATCCATCAAATAATGTCCTAATACCCCGTTGTCATTACCTAAGCCATTTGAAAAGCGATTTGAAGTAGAATTTAATAGTATATGTGTTGTACCCAAAGTTGAGGCATTTAAGAAGATTATCTTAGCTTTGAATTCTAAAACTTCTTTTGTATTTTGATCAATTACCCGCACTCCAGTCGCTCTGCCTAATTTATCGTTATAGGTAATGGAATTAACGATACTATGAGGTCGAAGTGTTAAATTTCCGGTTCGTTTTGCCGCTGGTAATGTTGCAGATTGTGTACTAAAATACGCCCCATAAGGGCAGCCCCTCATACACAAATCTCTACTTTGACAAGTACCTCGGCCCAATTCTAATTGCTCAGCAGTAGGCATGGTTAAGTGAGCTTGTCGGGCATGAATAATGTGCCGATTTGAAAAATTTGCTTTTACAGATTCTTTTAAATGTTCCTCTAGACAAGTTAATGGGAAAGGAGGTTGGTATATTCCATCTGGCAAATGAGGTAGGCCATCTCTAGTTCCACAAATTCCTGCAAACTTTTCTACATAATCATACCAAGGAGAAATATCTTTATAGCGTATAGGCCAATCGATTGCAATTCCTTCTTTTGCATTTGCCTCAAAATCATGATCTCCCAATCTCAAGCTAAGTCTTCCCCAAGTCAAAGATTTACCGCCTACTTGCCAACTACGTATCCAGTCAAACCTCTTTTCTTCTACGTAAGGGTATTCAACATCTCTTACAAAAAAATCTTTAGTGGATTCGGTTATTGTGAAACCTGTACGCTCATGAATTGGGTACTCTTTCATTTCTTCCACGGGTACCTCTCCTCTATGGGGAAAATCCCAAGGAGCCAACAAGGCTGTTTTATAATCAGAAATGTGCTCAATATTTCTTCCTCTGTCTAACATCAAGACTTTTAATCCTTTTTCACAAAGTTCTTTGGCAGCCCAACCACCAGAAATACCAGAACCCACTACTATAGCATCATAAGCGAATTTTTCTGAAGTATTTTGATTCATAATTTTATTCAATTAGCTTTTTTGAAGAAAGTTTCATTTGTTGTTTGGAAATAATAAATTAGGCAATTGTACTTATCTAAATCGTATAATTTCCGATCAACCCGTCAACTTAGCCTCTTCCCAAAAAACGTCCATTTCAGCCAAACTCATTTCAGAAAGTTTCTTATTCATTTCGCTGGCTTTTGACTCTAAATATTGAAAACGTTTTATGAATTTTTTGTTGGTTCGTTCTAAGGCGGTTTCAGGATTAATATCTATAAAACGGGCATAATTTACCAAAGAAAACATCAAATCTCCAAACTCGCCTTCTGCCTTTTCTTTGTCAATTGTTTCTTGGGTTTCTGCATTAAAATGTTCTTTAAATTCCTGCATTTCTTCTTCAACTTTTGCCCAAACTTGTGCTTTTTCTTCCCAATCGAAACCAACACCGCGGGCTTTTTCTTGTATTCGCATGGCTTTTACGAGCGCAGGCAAAGATTTCGGCACACCACCCAAAACTGACTTATTCCCTTCTTTAAGCTTAATTTGCTCCCAGTTTTTCTTTACATCTTCTTCGTTTTCTACCACGGTATCACTATAAATATGAGGATGTCTTACAATCAATTTTTCTGAGATTCCATGCAATATTTCTTGCATATCAAAATCGTTGGTTTCTGAGCCTATCTTGGCATAAAAAACTAAGTGGAGCATCAAATCTCCTAATTCTTTTTTAATTTCAGAGGAATTTTTTTCTAAAATAGCATCAGAAAGCTCATAAGTTTCTTCAATAGTTAGATGTCTTAGGCTATCGAAAGTTTGTTTTTTATCCCATGGACATTTTTCTCTAAGCTCATCCATAATGTCTAAAAGCCTTGAAAAGGCTATCATCTCATTACTTCTATTTTTGGGTATTGGGTTGGGTAGTTTTACTGACATAGTTTTATTTCCATCGAATGGCACATCCTATGGGTTTAGTTTGTTGATTTATTACAGGTTTATTCTCAAGAATATTGGTCAAGGCATCTTCCACATAGTTTTTTGTAATTCCAGCTGGGTCTTGGGGGTTATCATCAATAGCACCCGAATATTTAATAATATACTTGCCGTTTTCTTTTTTCACTATAAATACATGTGGGGTTCTGGTGGCCCCAAAGTTTTTTGCCACTTGCTGTTTTTCATCGATTAAAATTGAAAATGTAAAGCCTTTTTCTTTAGAAGTAGCTTGTATGTTTTCGAGTTTTTCTTCTTCATAAGCTTGGGGGTCATTTGGGTTTATGGCAATAACAGGATACAATTTCAGGGAATATTTCTTATCTAAAGCCATAAGTCTATCTTCATAACTTTTTGAAAATGGACAATAATTGCTAGCAAAAACAATAATAAAGCCCTTTGCAGAGGGATAGGTTGCAAGTGAATAATTTTTTCCGTTTATACTTCGTAAAGTAAAATCATTGACTTCATCTCCGACGCCTAAAATGACACCTAGTTTTTTTTCAATAAAACTATTTTCTTTAGTTCTAATAATTTCATGTTTATATAATTTATTAGTAAAGGAACTTAGTATTATCAATCCAAATAATCCAAAATATTTCATAATTAAATTTGCCAATTAAATACAAAAAACGTAAAAATTTCCAAAACTAATTTAAATCCACACTATAAAGTTTAAAAATCTACCTAGAATGTATTTTTAATTAAAATTCTTAACTCAAATTTCTTAAATTTCGCTGAAAAATAAATTTCTAATAAATGAAAGCCATACTTTGCAAAGAACACGGACTTCCTAATTCACTTGTTTTAGAAGAGATTGCATCTCTTAAGCCAACAAAAAATCATGTAATTATAACTGTAATGGCTTGCAGTGCCAATTTTCCTGATACGTTGATAATACAGAATCTATATCAATTTAAGCCCCCTTTGCCTTTTTCTCCTGGCAGCGAAGTGGCAGGAATAATTAAAGAAGTAGGGGAAAATGTTCGGCATTTTAAGGTGGGTGATCGTGTTTTAGCACTTTGTGGATGGGGAGGATTTGCAGAAGAAGTTGAAGTAGAGGCTACTCGGGTATTTCCTATTTCTTCTGAAATGGACTTTGTAACAGCAGCTTCCATTATGTATAATTTTGGAACCTCATTTCATGCCTTAAAAGATAGAGCCATGTTACAAAATGGCGAAACTCTTTTAGTTTTAGGGGCAGCGGGAGGCGTTGGGCTAGCGGCTGTAGAATTAGGTAAACTAATGGGAGCTAATGTAATAGCTGCGGCATCTTCAGACGATAAACTATTAATTTGCAAAGAGAAAGGGGCTGACTTTTTAATAAACTATTTAAAAGATGACTTGAGAGAAAAAATTAAGGAATATACGAATGGTAAAGGAGTAGATGTAGTTTATGACCCTATTGGTGATAAATATGCTGAACCTTGCATTCGATCTATGGCTTGGAAGGGTCGTTACTTGGTGGTAGGTTTTGCAGCTGGCGAGATACCAAAAATACCCTTAAACTTAGCATTACTTAAAGGGTGTGCCATTATGGGAGTTTTCTGGGGGCAATTTGCGAGCTTGGAATCTGCTGAAAACACTAAGAATATTCTCACACTAGCTGAATACTTTTTAAAAGGGCAACTTAAGCCGCACATTTACAAATATTATTCTTTGGAAGAAGCCCCTAAAGCTTTAGAAGATTTAATGAATAGGAAAGTAATCGGAAAAGCAGTTGTAATTCTAGATGAGAAATTGAGAAATCCTAAAGTAAGTGTTACTCAAAATCCGGAGAAACAGGTTTTAGAAGTTGAGCGGACAAGTTCTGGGAAAATATTGTTTTCTGACTTCGATCAAATAAAAGAGTTTGTAGGACAATCGTTTGGTTTTACGGAATGGCTGGAAGTAAATCAAGAAATGATCAATGGCTTTGCAGAGGCAACGTTAGACAAACAATGGATACATATAGACGAGGAAAAAGCTAAGTTTTCCCCTTTTGGAAAGACCATAGCACATGGCTTTTTAACATTATCACTTTCTCCACATTTCATGTATCAACTTTATGAAGTAAAAAATGCTAAAATGGGTATAAATTATGGAACAGATAAAGTTAGATTTTTGCAGCCTGTTAAAGTAAATACAAAAATAAGAATGACCGCCAAGTTGATTGAGGCCGTTGATGTGCCAAATAATGGGTTAAAAATGAAAATTGAGGGCACTTATTTCGTTGAAAACAACCCAAAGCCTATATGTGTTGCGGAACTTTTAAGTGTAATTTATTGAACGTAAATCATATGTAGAGTCAGTTCTTAAATGATTTCTAGATTAATATTCAAGTTTTAAAATCTAAAAAAAGTTCTTACTTTTCCGGGATAGAATGAATCGCAATTCTATTTCCTTCTGTGTCAATAAATATTCCCATGAATCCAAATTGTTCTGAAATTTGTGTTTTCGGAACGCTAATTTTACCACCAGCTTCAACAACTCTAGACAAAACCATTTCAACATCTGGATTTGCATTTAGATAGATTAGCGGACCCTGATTTTCAGATGGGAAGTAAAAGCCATCAGCAGTTTTTACTAATGCTCCTCCCACACCGTTGTTTGGGTCAGAAATTGGAAATAATCGCATCTGGAAACCAGTAAATTCCATTGGAATCATTTTAAAATCAAAAATTGTTTCATAAAATTTTTGAGCTCTATTAATGTCTTCTGTAGGTATTTCAAACCAACTGATAGCGTGATCTTTCATAAATATAAATTTAGAATTTTCTTTTTAGAATTTTGAATTCCCTCTTTTGAAGACTAAAATTCAAACTAATTTAGATTTTTTATTTCTATTTTTGTCAAAATTTATTGTTTTTTTATGAAAAGTATTGACGTTTGCCTTTCTCCAGACTTATTACATCTACACAAATTAAATAACTCTATTGTGGTGGTAGCTGACATATTTAGAGCTACATCTTGTATGGTTACAGCCTTTGCTTATGGTGTAAAAAGTATAATACCAGTGGCTTCTGTAGAAGAATGTAAACAACTTCAGATGAGAGGATACATAGCGGCTGCAGAAAGAAATGCAGAAAAAGTAGAAGGTTTTGATTTGGACAACTCTCCGTTTAGTTATATGGACGAAAGACTAGTTGGCAATAAAATAGCAATGACCACTACAAATGGTACCTTGTCTATTGCTAAAGCCAAAAGCGAGGCAGTAAAAGTAGTGATTGGTGCTTTTTTAAACCTTCAAACCGTAGTTAATCATCTTAAAAACCAACCTTACGATATTTTAGTTTTATGTGCAGGATGGAAAGGCAGACCCAATTTAGAGGACACTCTTTTTGCGGGGGCAGTGGTAGATGCACTTCAAGAAGAATATTTTGTTTCGGAAGATTCTGCAATTCTTTCCATGCGTATGTATCAACAAGCCAATGAAAATATGGGTAAATATTTAGCTAATTCTTCTCATATTAGAAGAATGCAAAATTTAGGAATTCATAAAGACATAGCTTTTTGTTTAGAAAAAAATAAATTTGATATTTTGCCTGTTTTACGTGGAAACGAATTAGTACTATTTTGATAGAGCTCTTTGATTTATTAAATCTATAAAAAATTAAAATCCAATTTTAATTGCAATGCATGAAAGAAGTTTTATGGCAAGAAGATGGAAAGTGGCTATGAATTAAAAGAAGAAAGGGAAATTAATCAGTATGGCCTTACTGATTAACTTCTAATGAGCCTAAAATTAAATTATACAGCAATATAAAAATCTTCTATTTCATGGGGAAGTACTTTTAGAACGCCTGCCAATACCATTAGAACGATAGTCCGGCTAGCATCTTTTTTTTTAATATTTGCTATTTCTGAATATTCTTTTACTGTAATTTTTCCATTTTTATCTATAAATTCCATTAGAGCTTTTTCTTTTTTACCAAAGCTAAATTTATAGCCTTTATCTTTATTTTGACCTTTTAAAATTTCTCTAACTTCCTTGCTAGCTTGAATTGACTTATCTTCCACTCTTACATAGGCTTTTCTTTCTTCTGGATTACCGTTCAGATCCACAAAATGTGGCTTAAAAGGGCTAGGTTTAATGTCGTAAATTAGAACTCCTTTGTCGCCTTCAACATTTATTTTTTCTACAGAATAATCAATTAAAGGATAAATATATTTTTCTATATTTTTAGTAATGATATATTCATCTTCATCTATATATTTCAAGCCCTTTATTTCTTTATCATCACTTATGCCAATCATCAATTTTCCGCCATTGGAGTTCGCAAAAGCTACTACTTCTCTAATAATTTTTTCTGGATGATTGCTTTTGAGTTTAAATTCCAAAAAAGTCCCTTCTCCTCTTTTGACTATGTTTTTAAGATCTTTTATATTTTCAGCAAGCTGGTTCATAATTGTTAAATTAAAGCATGCAAATCGTACCAAATATAAGAATTATTTGATCTCAAATAATTATTTTTAAGATATTTTTAAAGTTAAAAAAACAAAAAAGCATGCCTTGATGCATGCTTTTCATTTGATATCAATGTTTTAGAAAACTTTATTTAAATTAAATTAAATTAGTATTCATCTTCATTAAAGAAGAAATCCTCTTTTGTGGGATAATCTGGCCATATCTCTTCGATATTTTCATATGGCTGACCATCGTCTTCCAGCTCTGAGAGGTTCTCAATTACTTCATTTGGTGCCCCTGACCTTATCGAAAAATCTATCAATTCGTCTTTTGTTGCTGGCCAAGGAGCGTCTTCCAAATAAGATACAAGTTCTAGTGTCCAGTACATGTTTTCACCCGTTTAAATTAAAGATTCATTTGTAAATTGGCTGCAAAAGTAAAAAAACTTTTTATAAAAAACGCATTTTGCAAAAAAAAATGTCTAAAATTCAAGTGTTTTTTCTAAAAATTAAATAAATGCTTGAAATACAGCCATTTAAAATTCAAAAATTATTATGAATGATAAAAATAAACTGTTGGAAATTTGTTGTTATTCCCTTCATTCCTGTAAAAATGCAGAACGAGGCGGTGCTGATAGAATTGAACTATGTGGTGGTTTTTTAGAAGGTGGAACAAGTCCATCTATTGGTTTAGTTAAAGAAGTTTTGGGACAAATTGGCATTCCAGTTTTTATTATGGTAAGGCCACGAGGTGGAGATTTTTGCTATTCAGAAGATGAAATTTTGACAATGATAGCAGATATTGAAATCATGAAAGAATATAAGCCATCAGGTTTTGTTTTTGGATTATTAAGAGAAGATGGGAATATCGATATTGAAAATACCAGTAGATTGATAAAAGTGGCTTCTCCTTTGCCTATTACTTTTCATAGAGCATTTGATAGGTGCGTTAATCCAGAAAAAGGATTAGAAGAATTGATTTCTTTGGGAATACAAAATGTTTTGACTTCTGGTCAATTTAATTTTGCAACAGATGGCGTTAATAATTTATCTAAATGGGTAAAGTTGGCAAAAGGAAGAATTCAAATAATGGCTGGAAGCGGGGTAAACCCAGAAAACATAGAAAAAATAGCAGAAACTAATGTGAGTGCTTTTCATTTTTCAGCAAAAAGAGCATTCGAAAGTAAAATGATTCGCACACAAAATACAATTTATATGGGAGGAGAAGGCATTAATGAATTTCAAAATTTTGAGGCTGACTTAGAACTAATATTACAAGCAAAAGCAATTATTGAAAAACTAGAAAAAAAGTAACCGAATGAGTATTCATTCTGTCAATATAGCTTAGAAAATTAGTTTTACTAATTCCATTTGCACCAGGATTTATCATGTTTTTTATTCCATGAGAAAAGTGAAGTTCGGGAGTAACTTTAAAATATTCTTTGAAAAGCTCTAAACCCATTCCATATTCTACGCAAAAATCGCTGGTTTTAGTACTGAAATTATTAATTTGAGCCACTCCCGCTTTTTTATTTACGACGTTGGTTTCAAATCCATATTTTACTCCTCCAAAAATAAACATCCTTGTATTATGTCTTCTTTCGGATTTGTATTTGAGTATCATAGGTATTTCAAACCATGCTTTGTCTACCTGATTATGTTGAATACTATCATTTTCTAATAATTTTCTAGCATAAATTGATACTGATAATGGTGCAATTCTAAAATCAAAATAATCATTGATATGAAAATTAACTACGCCGCCTGCTTTAATCCCAGAAGAGGAGGGTGAGGTAATAGCATAAATGGTTTTGTTAATATCAGCTAAATATGCATTATTAAATCTTAATTTATAGGTAGTGGTGGCTAATCCAAGGAAATATCCAAAATGTACTCTTTTAGCATCGTAATCTGGCTGATATTTTATTCTTTCTTGAGAAAAAGACCATTCAGATAGCGACAATAAGCTTAATGCGATTACTATTTTTTTCCAATATAAACTGAGCATATACCAAATGTTAGGGTCTTAATGATGATATCTTTAAAACCCGCTTGATTAAAAACCTTTGCAAATTCTTTGCCATCTGGAAAAGCTTGGACAGATTCTGGCAAGTAACTGTATGCAGAGCTGTCTTTTGACACTATTTTTCCTATTAATGGTAACAATTTAGTG
>JANNWE010000288.1:0-2329 GCA_031414675.1 Cytophagaceae bacterium | reverse complement strand
AACTTTAATTTTAATGCTAATTTGGCGGGCTTGTCGGGAACATATACCCATAAAGGCTGGATTTCAGGCACTTTGTATTACTCCAATCTGTCTCCATTTTTATCTCTAATTAAAACCAATATCGATTTTGAAAAAATTCCGGAAGCTTTAGGAACTTCTCTTACCATAAATCAAAATCTTACAAAGAATAGTACAATTAAGGTTTATGGTACCTATTCCGACAATCATTCTGGCATTCGTTTTAATTCCTTCGATAATCCCAACGAAACGTATTTGTTTTCTTTGAAAAACAAAAACCTTTTTACAAATGCCTCTTATAAATTGACTTTTGATGATGGAAATTGGATACTCTTAGGAGGTTTGTCTTTTTCAAACAACCAAGATAAAATAAATGTGGCCAATGGGAAAGGAGATAGGGCCGACCGCCGCTCCCAAGCTAGATTGGTATTAAATAGATTGTTTGGAAGCGAGAAAAAGAATACAATTAGTTTTGGAGGTGAGTTTCATGCTATCGAATCCAGCAATATTTTCAATCAGTATAATTTAGCTTTAAAAGACAATTATTCCGCTATTTTCAGCGAATCAGAATTTTATATTTCTCCCAAATTAGCCGTAAAAGCAGGACTTAGAGGGGAGTACACGAGTGTAATCGATAAATTTAATGTAGCTCCTAGACTTTCGATGGCTCAAAAAACTGGGCAATTCGCTCAAATATCTTTAGCTGCGGGCCGGTTTTATCAAACTCCAGAAAAAAACTACTTGTATTTAAACTCCAATTTGGGTTTTGAAATTGCCGACCATCTCATTCTTAATTTTCAACGAATTAAAGAAAACAGAACCTTCAGAATAGAAGCTTTTGAAAAAAAGTATAGAAACTTAGTAGTAGAAAAAACTAGCTTTTTTGACCCGAATCCATTCAGATTTCCGACCGGAGCCACTGATAATTCAGGAGGTGGTTTTGCAAGAGGTTTTGATGTTTTCTTTAGAGATCAAAAAACCATAAAGAATGCGGATATTTGGATTACCTACTCTTTTCTAGATACCCAAAGAAAGTTTGCCAATTTTCCTTCTCAGGTTACGCCAACTTTTGCTTCTAAAAATAATTTCAGTTTAGTATTTAAGAAGTTTTTGCCAAGCATAGGCTTAAATCTAGGAGCTACTTATACTGCCACTTCTGGCCGATTTGTATATGCTTGGAGTAGCGATTTGAAAAATCCAGAACAGACTCCCTCTTTTCAAAATTTAAGCTTAGCATCTAGCTATATCAGACAAGTAAAAAATCATTTTTTAGTGTTTTATTTTACTGCAGATAATGTCTTGGGGCGAAAAAATGTATTTGGTTACCGATATTCTTCAGATGGAAAACAAAGATTTAACGTAAGCCCAGTGGCATATAGAACTTTTTTTATGGGTGTTTCTTGGAGCATTGGCCAGCTTGGGACTAAGCCTAAAGAAGCAAATCTAAATTTTGACTAATAAATTAGTATTTAATATTTTAAACAAAAACAAAAAAATGAAAAAAATCTTAATGAGTATCGTAGTATTAATAGGTGCAACAAATGCAATATTTGCTCAAAATCCAAACTATTTAAAAGCGATGGAAAGCTTAGTTTCTGAAATCCAGAATTCTCAATTTGGGGTTCCTCTACAATCTCAAGCAAACAAAATGGAACGGATTGCATCTGCTGAAAAAACAGAATGGTTACCAAACTACTGGGTAGCCTACTGCTATTTAATGGATTCTTATGCTGAAACTGATGGCGGAAAGAAAGATTTATTGTTAGACAAAGCCGATCAGTTTCTTTTGATAGCCGATAAAATTAATGAAAGAGAGGAAGAACTAGAGATTTTGAGAGCGAATTTAGCCTCAGCTAGAATGTCAGTTAGCCCTCAAGATAGGTGGCAAAAATATGGTCAACTTTCAGCAAAAGCTTTAGGCCAAGCCAAAAATATGAATGCTGAAAATCCACGAATTGCATTATTGGAAGCCCAAGGAATATTTTATACGCCTGAAGCATTTGGTGGTGGAAAAGAAAAAGCAAAAAGTGTATTTGATAAAGCTATATCTCAATTTAGTACTTTTAAAGCCAAGTCGAACTTGTATCCAAATTGGGGAGAAAATACCACTAAGTATATGCTTTCACAGTATTGATTACTTTAAAAGAGTTGGTTTATTTTATTTTTTGTATACTAAAAAGCCAATAAAATTTGTTTATTAAGCAACAAAGTAAGAATAAAAATCGTATTTCTCTGAAAACCAATATGATCTTATGAAACTTCCTATTTTTATTGCTATTATTCTCTTTTCATTTGCCTGCGAAAATAAATC
>JANNWE010000287.1:0-1704 GCA_031414675.1 Cytophagaceae bacterium | reverse complement strand
GGATGCCAGTATATTTTTTTAAAGAGTTGATAGTAATTAGCTTTATTTATTGCGTTATGAATTTGAGAAAAAGTAAATTTTAATCATGTTCAAATTCATATTTTTCTTCAAGCAAGTTCATTAAATCAATTGCTTTTTTTTGTAATTTATTAATCATACTAATTTGTGACAATTTATTTCTTTTTAATAAACTCATAGGAATATGGTAATCGTTTAATTCAGCCTTTGTAAAAGGCAATAGGGGATAATTTTTTGTAGGTTTTGCAAGCGGTTTGCTACCATCACCCATCATTATATCAAAAACATTAGCGTCATAAATTTTACTCATTTTACTTTTTGCTAGTTCAAAATGATCGTGGTGAAAATCCTGTAAGTTCTTTAAAGTTGAAATTGCTAGCATATAGGATTGAATGCTATCTACAATATCCCTATTTCTTATTAGTCTTAAGCCCCCTGAGTTTTTTAGTTGAGTGAAAGTGCCGTCAGTAGCATAAAAGTTTCTAGTGGTCACTAATTTTCTACCGTAGTAATATGCGTTGGATGTTTCTTTTTGATACCTGTTACTTTTAAAAATATTAAAAACTGTATCGTAATTTGCAATATCGTCTTTGGTAGACGTAAGTAATATATTCATATTCAATGTATCGGTTTTTAAATCTTGATACAGTGAACTCATATAAATCTTTTCCCTATCTCTCTCTATCTTATGTTCCAACTGGTATTCTGCTAAAAAACCACAAAATACAGCAAGAAAAAGCATAAGAAATTCCCAGAAATAGGATTTCCAATTTTTCTTATGATGAGGTGCAGCTGGGTCGTGGGCATGATGATGTACTTCCATATTTTCAGTTTCTTGATTTTGGGTAATAGTTTCTTTGTCGATAATGGGAGTAATTTCGGCAGGTGAGCTTTCCGATTGATTTTCTGTCGGGGAATTTAAGTTTTCTTCGATTGTATTTTCTGCCATTTATTTTATTTACTTAACTTGCTAGTGTGTTCAATCTAATCTCGTAAAATCTCTAAGTACTTATCGAAATATCGACCCAGCCTTTGGCTTTAATGGGCGAACAAAAATAGGAAAAAAATAATAGGACTCATAATATGGTAGTTACTTTCCTTTTGCGATGATAATTGGACGGCAATACGGATAATAATATCTCTTATTGGGGATTTTACCTGTTTTTGGTGAGTTTTAAAACTTTATTTTGGCTTTTTTAATGAGGATTGCTGTTTTTTTTTCTGTTTTTTTCTGCCTTTTTTGGGTACCAATTTTTCCTTATTTAATAAATTATTTTTTGTCCTTACAAAACGGCGATGCCAAGGCTTACGGCATTTTTTGTCATAAAGTATTAAAAACTAAAGCATTGGATTTAACAGACGCTATGAGCAGCATATTTTACCTTTTTGGTATTTCAGAATTCGTCCGGGCGACGTTCCTTAAAACAGCTATTTACAAAATTATTGCAAAGCTAAAATTTTTTATAGCTTGTTTAAAATACTCAGTTTAACAAAACTACCTACCAAAATTCGTGTAACAATTTTTAAAACAATTATTTATTTTTCTTTAATGTTTATTCCATTTCAAATAAGCTCAATGTATTTTTGGCTTTGATTAACTCCTGCTTCAATTCATTAATTTGAATAAGTAAATTAGATATCACATCTATGCCCTCCATGTTTATATTTAATTCATAATGAAATCGA
>JANNWE010000286.1:0-2008 GCA_031414675.1 Cytophagaceae bacterium | reverse complement strand
AACATGCAAACAAGTTACGGTAGAAGAAGCCATCTTAATGGCCAAAATAATGAATGGCTTTTTGGCAACAGCAAATGATGATAGTAAAAATGATTATCTATTTAATCGTTTACCTAATGATATTCATTGGATTGGTTATTTTCAAAACCCAAAATCAAAAAGTTTTAAAGATCCGCCGGACCCAAACTCAGGGTTTGAGTGGATGAGTAAAGAGTCACTTTCTAAGCCCTATTGGGTAGAAGGAGAGCCCAATAATTATGAAGATGTCTCGCCAGGAAGATATGTTATTCAAGGGTGCAGAAGAGATCCTAGATGGTGCGACGAAAATGGCGAAAAGAAATATGTAGGTTTAATTGAGAGTAAAACTGCAGATATACCCATAATAAATGCCCCAAGAATAGTGTGGGAAACTGGTGAAACCACACAAAGCATTACTGTTAGACCACCAAAATCTCGATATTATAAAGTAACTATTTTTTATAACACGCGCTCCATAACAGATTCAATTTTAATTGAAACCCCTGAAATAAATGCTCAGTTTTCAAAACCAGGTGGATGTAACCCTTATAAATGGAAGCCTGAGCTTATCACAAATGCTACATTAAATTCTCTAGATATTTCTTGGACTTTTGGAGATTCTATAAAGAATGGAATGCTAAATCCAGAATTTCTATCCAAATCCAATGGATTTATAACAGGGAAAGTCAAAGTCACTTCTAAAGAATGCGGATTTGTTTTACTTGAAAAAACGGAAAGATTTGAGCTTTATCCTATGAAATCCCAAGAATTAATATCGAAAGAGATAAGACTCAATCAAGAAGTTCAAATCAAACCATTTAATGAAGGACCGTTTACCTATTCTTGGACACAAGAAAAGGGTCTATCAGATTCCAAAGCTTTTAGCCCAATTTTTAACGCGGAAGAAAATATTATTTATAAAGTAAAGATTTTAGATGATTTTGGCTGCTCGGTTACAGAAGAATTTGAATTCACAATTGATCCTAATTTATTAATTTTTGTTCCTGAAATATTTACACCGAACGGCGATGGCAAAAATGATTTTTTTGAATTTAAATTAATCGATGGCTTTTATGGAAAAGTTCATGCTTTGGAGATTTATAATAAATGGGGTGAATTGATATTCAAAAGTTTATTGGATAATTTTAAATGGGATGGCTACTTTAGCGGAAAACCTTTACCAGTTGATCAATATTCCTTTAAAATTTCTTATGAAATATTGAATAAGAAATACAGTAAAATGGGGAATGTTTTTCTTTTAAGATAAGTATTGATTTGCAAATTTCAAAACTTCTTCTACGAACTTTAAGGGTTGAGTAGCATGTATCCAATGATTTGCTCCTTCAATTGTGACTAACTCAGAGTTAATAAAATAGAATTTAAATTCTGTAAAGTCTTGCTCGGTTACATAGCTAGATTCAGATCCTCGAAGTAATAATGCAGGGCTACTATTTTTTTTTGTAAATTTAATTTCTGATCCAATTTGATATATTTCGCGGCTTATTACAGGAATATTTATTCTCCAGTCAAACCCGCCATCCTCATTTCTATACAAGTTTTTTAAAATAAATTGGCGTTCTCCCAAATCAGAAACATATTTAGAAAAAATATCTTCAGCATCTTTGCGGTTTTTTATTTCGTTTAAGTTTATTGAGGCTAATCCATCCAAAATATGAGAATGATGTGTTGGATAAAATCTAGGGGCTATATCTACTACTATAATCTTTTGATAATTGGTATACTTCTCTGCAAAATTCATCACAGTTTTTCCACCCATTGAATGACCTAATAGGATAGGATGAAGTAAGTTTTTGTCGCTTAGGTATTGATTTAAATCTTCAGCCATTACGTCATAATTAAACTCATCAGACCGCGGAGATTGCCCGTGATTTCTGGCATCCAACATATGTACTTCAAAACCAGCCTCTGCTATTTTTTTGCAAACGGTAAATAGGTTGTCTGAAGATCCAAAAACTCCGTGCAATACCAC
>JANNWE010000285.1:0-1763 GCA_031414675.1 Cytophagaceae bacterium | reverse complement strand
TAATAATATCCGGTAATCCGTCATTGTTATAATCTGCAATATCAACCCCCATTGAAAACCGGCTGGTATGTCTTATTCTTTTATCGATTTCGTCCTTAAAAACTCCCTTTTTTTGATTTATATACAAATAATCGTTTTCATGAAAATCATTTCCTATGTATAAATCTGGATAGCCATCGAAATTTACGTCGCCTGCCGCTATGCCTAAACCATAGCCTAATGCGGAGCTATGTATGCCCGATGTTCTGGTTTTCTCAATGAATTTGTTATCGATATTTATAAAAAGTCTGTCGCCAGCTAGGGGGTGAAAAGTGTTTAAAAATACTTCTCTTTTGCCAAAAGTACCATTTTTGTGAACAGAATGATTTAATTGAAAAAAGTCCAAATCTCCATCTAAATCAAAGTCAATAAATGCTGCCTGTGTTCCAAAACCCACCAAATCTAAACCGTATTCCTTGGATTGCTCCTCATAAAAAGGCACTCCGCCTTTTATTTCTTTGCAAACAAACAAAAGATTATGTCCTTGGAGCGACTCATAATTTCCAACTTGGCTGATATAAAAATCAAGCATTCCATCCTGATTAATATCTACAATCGACACACCATCCGACCAGCCCAAACCTGCTTTAAAGTTTGACTGCTCTGTAATATCCTTAAATTTCAACCCTCCTTGATTCAGGTAAATTTTTGACCTTTTTTGATTAGCAGTAAATATCAAATCGGCTAATCCATCGTTATTCAGATCGCCTGCTCCCACTCCTCCGCCATTGTAAAAATACATGTAATTGAAAATATTCAAGTCTTTGGTTGGGGCAATTTTGTTTGAAAAAGTAATTCCTGAATGCCCACTATCAATCAACTTAAATAATATATCCTCCTTCTTATTTTTGCATGATACCATCATAACACTCATCATCAAAACAAAAAGACTTTTGCTGATAAGAGTGTAATCAAATTGTACCCAACTGCTGCCTACTATTTTATTAAACATTTTACTCATTAATGCTAAATACTTTAGGAGATTGATTGTTGATTAAGGCTATAATCATTTTTGAGCTTCCAACCTGAATACCACTTATTTGCTTAGTTTCGCCTTGCAAACTTAAGCCTGCCTTTGTATAGTTAACAGCATAAAAATTCCCCTTCCTATCGTTTAATAAAATGAGGCCTTTTGAGGCATCTTGTCGAGAAAATTGTGGAATAAAACCGTAATTATTTCCTCCAATAACTAGGTCTTGAAATCCATCCTTGTTGATATCTATTTTTTCTATCGTATTTATGCAGGAAAATTGAGCCTCCATCGGGAGTTTTTTAATCGTAAATTTGCCAGAACCATTGTTTATGGCCACAACCGATGACAAATAATCTACTTTAGCGGTGTATCCTTGATCTAGAATATCTTCCTTGAACAAGTCAAAAATAGTCTTAGTAGCGTAGTCACTGTGCTTTAAACTTTTAGCCTTTAAGAAAGGGAATTGCTCCATCATTTCTCTCTTTAAAAAAACAGGTACTTCCTTTTGCTCTACTTTCTTGGTTAAAATTTTGTCGTTTATACCATTTTTGTCAAAATCACCTACTCGTATTTTTATTGGCTTGCTGGCATCAATCTGGAGAGGGAAATTCTCCCCCATGTTACCCAAAACCAAGTCTAAGTCTTTGTCATTATCGATGTCAACAGCTAAAACACTTCCCCAAAAACCGTTGAGACTACTCAATTCTGTGTTAAAAAGTTGTACTTTTTTATTTCTTATTTTAAAGATTTT
>JANNWE010000284.1:0-4902 GCA_031414675.1 Cytophagaceae bacterium | reverse complement strand
ATACATGGAGGCGATTTTTTAAAATTAAATTTAGAAGATATATTAACTTTAGAAAAGGGGGAAACAATGGGTATAATTGGAAATTTTCCATACAATATTTCTTCTCAAATATTTTTTAAAGTTTTGGAGCATAAAGATACGGTATCTGAAGTTGTTTGTATGCTACAAAAGGAGGTAGGAGTGAGGATAGCCTCAAAACCTGGAAATAAAGATTATGGTATTCTAAGCGTTTTATTACAAGCTTATTATGACATCACATATGGTTTTACCGTTCTACCTGGTTCTTTTAATCCGCCTCCAAAAGTAAATTCCGGCGTAATTCGCTTAATAAGAAACCATAGCAAAGTGCTTGACTGTGATTTTAAGAAATTTAAACTCGTGGTAAAAACTGGTTTTAATCAACGAAGAAAAAAACTATCCAATGCACTTAAACCTTTAGGAGTGCATTTCGAGCATCCATTTTTATCGCTTCGTGCAGAGCAACTCAGCTATGAAGATTTTGTTGTATTAACGAATTTGATTTTTCCAAAAGTAGAAAACTGATAAATAAATAGAGCTCACTTTAAAAAGAATGAGCTCTATTGAAAATTAATTAATTACTACTTTTTTGAATACTCTAGTGCAGCTTTCACAAATGCAATAAATAAAGGATGGGGCTGCATTACTGTACTTTTAAGCTCTGGGTGAAACTGAACACCAATAAAAAATTTATTTTTTGGTATTTCTATAATTTCTACTAAATCGTTTTCAGGATTTGTTCCTCCAATAAGCAATCCCTTGTTTTCAAAATCTTTTCTGTATTTGTTATTAAACTCCCATCGGTGTCTGTGCCTTTCAGAAATTTTTGTTTTTCCATAAATTCTTTTTGACATTGACTTTTCTGCCAATTTGCAATTGTATGCTCCCAAACGCATTGTTCCACCTTTGTTTTCGACATTTTTTTGATCTTGCATAAGGTCAATAACTGGGTATTCAGTATCTTTTTCCATTTCTGTTGAATGAGCCGAACTCCAGCCCATCACATTTCTGGCATATTCAATTACCGCCATTTGCATACCTAAACATATTCCAAAAAAAGGAATATCATTTTCTCTAACAAACCTTACAGCATCTATTTTACCCTCTATTCCTCTTTCTCCAAAACCTGGTGCCACCAATACACCATGTAAGTTTTCTAATCTTTCTTTTACGTTATCTTTAGTTAATGATTCAGAGTGAATCCAATCTATTTCTACTTTACATTTATTTTCTGCTCCAGCATGTATAAACGACTCAATAATAGACTTATACGCATCTTTTAATTCCACATATTTGCCAATTAATCCTATCTTGACAGCATGCTCAGGATTTTTAAGTTTAAATAAAAATTCTTCCCATTTTTTCATTTCTGAGTCTTTGTCATTATAAATGTCTAGCATATATAACACACGTTGATCCAGTTTTTCTTTAAGCATTAAGAGTGGAACGTCATAAATAGTTTTGGCATCCAAGGCTTCAATAACAGATTGAATTTCAACATTGCAAAACAAAGCAATTTTTCTTCGGATATCCTCTGGAAGGGAATGTTCCGTTCTACACACTAAAATATCTGGTTGTAATCCTGACTCTTGTAACTGTTTTACAGAATGTTGGGTGGGCTTTGTTTTTAATTCTTCCGCAGATTTTAAATAAGGAATTAGCGTTAGATGTATGGTTAGCATATTCTTTTCACCTAATTCCCATTTTAGCTGTCTTACGGCTTCTAAAAATGGAAGCGATTCAATATCTCCAACACAGCCACCAATTTCTGTAATTATTATATCATACTTTCCAGTATTGCCTAAAATTAGGATATTTCTTTTTATCTCATCTGTGATATGAGGTATCACTTGAACCGTCTTTCCTAAAAAATCACCTTTTCTTTCTTTATTTAAAACGTTGTAATATATTCTGCCAGTAGTTACATTGTTAGCTTGAGAAGTTTGAACATTTAAAAAACGTTCGTAATGACCTAAATCCAAATCAGTTTCTGCACCATCGTCAGTAACATAACATTCGCCATGTTCATAGGGGTTTAGCGTACCTGGGTCAACATTTAAATAAGGATCAAGTTTTTGAATTGTTACTGATAAGCCACGTGATTGTAGAAGTTTTGCAAGTGAAGAGGCGATAATTCCTTTGCCTAAAGAGGAGGTTACTCCACCTGTTACGAAAATATATTTGGTTCTTTTTTGCTTCCCGCTCAATGACATTTTGTTAAATTATTGATTACGGGATACAAAGTTAGCAAGAATTCTTAATTAGAATTAATTAATAGAAAAATAAAAAAAATGAATAGCTAATTATTGCTGTTTTATTTATCGCAATCGTAGGAAAATTTTTCAGAAAAAGGGGACGTTTTATTAATTATTGTTTTTGTAGCGTTCATTTCTAATGGATAACCATTCGGGTTATAGAGGTATTCATATTTATATAAAATTTTTGAATTTCCACTTTTTACTATGGCCGATTTTACATTATTTGCATTCATAAAATAAGAAAAATTGCTGCCACCACTTAATAAGGTATAAACCATATAAAAGCTTAATATTTGTCCTAATTGTTGGTTTTTATAGGGAGAGAATTTTTCGTCAAATTCAACATTTTCTAATAAAATTTGCCATTCACCATCTAAAAAAGCATATACAAATTTAATGTTTCCATTTGAATCATATTCAAATTTAGTCTCAACAATGCCGTTAAACGTAGGCCAAACTAAATTAAGCCTATCTATTTTTTTTAGATTATTATGAGTTATTATTGATGGAAAACTGAAAGGTTTAGCTTGACTATCTGTTCCTTCAAATGTAATTTTTTTTAATAAATTTTCAGAATCAAAATCAAATAAAATCTGAATATTTTTATTCTTAGAATGAAATGCTTTGATTATTTTTGATCCAGAATAAACAAAGGTATCGAAATCATTAAAACCTAAAATATTTTGAATTTGACCATTTTTAAAGATAAATTGATATTGTTCCCCGTCAGATCTTGTATTAGATAAAATTCTGCAAAAATTTGGGTCAATATTAATTGGTTTGGGCTCTACGGTTTGATTTTTCTTGGTTTTACAAGAAAAAATTATTAACAAAAATAGTATAAAATAGCTCTTTGGCATTACAAGGATATATGCTTTTACAAATACTTGCAAAAATTATGCTAAAAAAAAATACCTACATAAAAATGCAGGTATTTCTTTAATAACTAAGAAAAGAATTACATCATTCCTCCCATTCCACCGCCACCACCATGCATATGAGGGGCTTCAGCTTTATCTTCCGGAATATCAGAAACTACAGCTTCAGTAGTTAATAATAATCCAGCAATAGAAGCCGCGTTTTCTAAAGCCAAACGAGTTACTTTAGTAGGATCAATTATACCTGCTGCAATCATATCTTCATATCTGTCGTCACGTGCGTTATAACCATAAGCACCTTTACCAGATTTAACTTCTTGAACTACAACAGAGCCTTCTCCACCAGCATTTGCAACAATTGTTCTCAAAGGAGATTCTATGGCATTCCTTATTATAGCAACTCCAGTTTTCTCATCAGCATTAAGAACATCAATGTTTTCTAATACAGATTGAGCACGAATAAAGGCAACTCCACCACCTGCAACTATACCTTCCTCAACAGCAGCACGAGTGGCATGTAATGCATCGTCAACTCTGTCTTTTTTCTCTTTCATTTCTACTTCAGTAGCAGCACCTATATAAATGATAGCCACACCACCAGATAATTTAGCTAAACGCTCTTGAAGTTTTTCTCTATCATAATCAGATGTTGTAGCTTCAATTTGTGATTTTATTTGTGCTACTCTTCCTTTTATTTCATCTGTATTTCCTTCTCCATTTATTATGGTAGTGTTGTCTTTATCAACAAGGGCTTTTTCGCATTGCCCTAGCATTGAAATTTCAACGTTCTCCAATTTAAAACCTCTTTCTTCAGAAATTACAGTTCCACCTGTCAAGACAGCGATATCTTCTAACATGGCTTTACGACGATCTCCAAAGCCTGGTGCTTTAACAGCACATACTTTCAAGGCTCCTCTAATTTTATTGACTACTAATGTAGCTAAAGCTTCTCCGTCTACATCTTCAGCTATTATCATTAATGGACGGCCAGTTTGAGCTACTTGTTCTAATACAGGCAATAATTCCTTCATAGAAGAAACTTTCTTTTCAGAAATTAGAATAAATGGACGTTCCATTTCAGCTTCCATTTTTTCCATGTTGGTAACAAAATATGGAGACAAATAACCTCTATCAAACTGCATTCCTTCTACAGTTTTTACTTCAGTTTCAGTTCCTCTTGCCTCTTCAACAGTTATAACTCCTTCTTTACCAACTTTCTCCATTGCATCAGCAATCATTTGACCGATAGTCATATCATTGTTTGCAGAGATAGATGCTACTTGAGTAATTTCTTTTGAGGTGGTAATTGATTTAGATTGAGCATGTAATTCTTTTACTATTGCTAAAACTGCTTTGTCAATGCCTCTTTTAAGATCCATTGGATTAGCTCCAGCTGCAACATTTTTTGCACCAATTGTATAAATCGCTTGTGCTAAAACAGTTGCGGTAGTTGTTCCGTCACCCGCTTGATCTGCTGTTTTTGAAGCCACTTCTTTAACAAGTTGAGCGCCCATGTTCTCAATAGCATCTGCTAATTCAATTTCTTTTGCAACTGTCACACCGTCTTTGGTGATAGCTGGAGAACCAAATTTTTTGTCTAAAATTACGTTACGACCTTTAGGCCCTAATGTTACTTTAACTGCATTTGCTAAAGTATCAATACCTCTTTTAAGTCTATCTCTTGCTTCAGTATCAAAAATAATCTGTTTTGCCATTTTTTTTAATTTTTTAATGTAATAATTTGTCTT
>JANNWE010000283.1:0-5811 GCA_031414675.1 Cytophagaceae bacterium | reverse complement strand
AGACACCTATCCTTTGCCAACAAAGGAAAAATTGACAAAAGCAAAAGAATATACCAAACATTGTTTCTGGCTCAATAACACCTATGTTCGAGATGAGATTTACCTAAAATAAGCGAAGAATTTGGAATGTAGAAACACCAGCGAACGTTTGACAATTGCTTTGCAATTTTGGGGCAAAAGAATAAAAATGAATGTTAGCCATTCAATGAAATTTTGATGCAAAATTTGATTTGACCTAATTCTAATTCCCAACTTTCTCCAATCTCGAAACCGTTACCAAACCCAATCTACAAATCAATTGTCCTGAAAGTAAGGTTTATTCTTGGCTTACTTATGCGTTTGGTTGGTGGAAGCCGGTGTAGCCAATTGGATTGCGTAGTGTCTTTCATCACCAATAAACTGCCATGTTCTAAAATCACCGAAACGATTTCTTTGGATTCTTTATGTTTGAAGGCAAATTTGCGTTCTGCACCAAAACTCAAGGAACCAATGGCACCATTTTTCTTTAAATCTTTTTCCCCATCGCTATGCCAAGCCATTCCTTCTTCGCCTGAATGATATAAGTTAAGTAAACAAGAATTGAATGTTTCGCCCGTTTTTTCTTCGGCAATTGTTTTTAATTCTAATAATTCTTTTGTCCATGGCAAAGCCCGTTTGGTGGTGTTTGAATAGGTGTATTCATAATCTTTGTCCCCATACCAAGCTACTTTTCGTTTCGTGATGATCAATTTTCCATAAATTATCGCTTGGTCGTTTTTCCATTCAATAGTATTCATTAATCTGTCGAAATATTCATTGGCTTGCTGGAACGACCAAAGTTTCCCGTAATAATTTACGATTCCTCCGCTAGGCAATAAGTTACTTGTGTTATCTATTTCTTTTTCGAATAAATCCATTCTTTATATTTTATTTTCATACAATGCCCACAAGGTCGATAATCGTTTTTAATCGCTTCCATTTCTGAATTAAAGAATACTCTATTCTCCCGTTTCATTCTTTTTCCCGATTTGCATTGCAGGGTTCCGTATATTTTCAAATTCTTATTCCCACCAAAAAGGATTTCTTTTTTCTTGATTTTTCTTTTTAACTCAAAATCGCTTATTTCAAGATGATGAGTCATATTAGGTGGAGGCATCATGAAAAATAATTCCTAAAGTATGCCTTTCTCCACTGTGTATTTCACTTACTCCATGTTTCATATTTAAACGATAATATCCTTTCGTACTTTTTTGAGGTCGAAAGTTAGTAGTAAAAATTAAAAGATCTCCTTTTTTGGGTTGTAGAACAATTGCTTTTGATTGTGCTCTAGGTGTTTGTTGAGTTATTACAAATTCTCCTCCTTTAAAATCCACATCGGGCTCATTAAGAAATAAAACAATTTGAATTGGGAAAAAAATATCGCCATACATATCTTGATGCAAGGTATTGTGTCCAGATTTTCCGTACTTTAATATTAAAACCGTTGATTTAGCTTGATTGTTTACGTTACATTGTTCCAAAAAGCTTTGATGGTCTTCTGGAAAAATCGTAGGAATATTAAGCACTTTCATCCATGTATTTGCAATAGGAGCTAGTTTTGGATATATGTTTTCTCTTATACCTTGAATTAAAGCAGGTAAAGGATAGTTGAAATATTTGTATTCGCCTAATCCAAAACGGTAGCGTTCCATAACTACTGTTTTTCTATAAGCATTGCTGTTATTATAATCCTTAATTAACTCTTCACTCTGATTATTAGTTAAAAAATTAGGTACGATTGCAAAACCTTTTTCGTGCATTTCTTTTGTAACACTATTCCAATTAATTGATGATATTTTTTCTTCCATTTTTTTATTTTGAATCAGGCTTTTAAGCAAGTAGAAATTCAAAAAGTATTAGGCTATAGCCGTATTTTTAGTGCCCTCCCATCCAATAATCGCTGTTTTCCTGGCCTTACCCCACATATAGCCACCAAATGACCCAGTTGCTTGAATTACCCGGTGACAGGGAATTAAGAACGCTACAGGATTCTTTCCTATTGCGGTTCCTACTGCCCTAAAAGAATTGGGATTTTCTATTTTTTGTGCAATTGAACCATAGCTTGTCAAATGTCCCATTGGAATTTTTAAAAGAGTTTGCCATACTTTTAATTGGAAATCAGTACCTTTTAAGTGAAGTTTTATCTGAGAAAGTTTTGTCCAATCATCGTTAAAAATGTAAAGCGCATTTTGCTGAATTACATCCAACTTGTTTCTGAATTGAGCATTAGGGAAATGACTTTGTAATTTTAAAAAAGCTGGAGTTTCATCTTCGGCAAATGCCATATAACAGATTCCTTTTGCAGTGGACGCAACTAAAATATTTCCAAAAGGGCTTTTTGCAAAACTATAATTTAAAGACAATTCTTTTCCTCCGTTTTTATATTCTGAAGGTGACATGCCTTCAATGTTTATAAAAAGGTCATGCAAACGCCCTGTTCCCGATAGCCCGGTTTCGAAAGCAGTTTCAAAAAGTGTGGCTTGATTTTCTTTCAATAAAGTCTTGGCGTTTTCAATAGTAGTATACTGAAGAAATTTCTTTGGACTTGTACCCGCCCATTCAATAAAAAGCCTTTGGAAGTGAAAGGGGCTGAGGTTTACATGCTCCGCTACTTCATCAAGATTGGGCTGCTCTTTAAAGTTAGTATTGATATATTCAATAGCTTTGGCTATTCTATTGTAATTGATAACTTGTTGATCAATCATTTTATTTAAATTTTATAATACAAAGGTCGCATGCAGATGCCTTTTATAAAATCCGAATCTTGCTATAGTTTTTTTTACGGGTGGTTTTGTCTTTCAAATATCGAAAATCAGCTTTCTTCTTTTTATCTAAAGCTTATTAGAATTATTTAACTATGATTTAATACATATCCAATAACTGTGAAAGCGAAGAGATGGAAGAGGAATGATTTGACTCAGCGGTCTCGTCTAAATGAATAGCTTTTATGCCCGCAAGATTAGCTCCTTCTACATCGGCTATTAAATTATCACCTATCATTATCACTTCGTTTTTTTCTGCCCCGGTTTCTTTTAATGCATATTCAAATATCTCCTTTTCCGGTTTTCTGGCCCCTGCCACATCAAAAGTTATTATTTTTTGAAAATAATGCAAAATGCCTCCACTTTTAAGTTTATTTGTTTGAATGTCTAAATATCCATTGCTGACAATATGCAATTGGTAATTTGCTGATAAGTAGCTAAGCACTGCCTCTGCATCTTTAATTAAATGTCCTTTTCGAGGAAGTTTTTGAAGAAAGACAGAATTGATTTCCAAAGATTTTTCATCCGTAATTTGCCAACCTAAAGTATCAAAAACAGCCTTGAATCGTGTGATTCGTAAATATTCGTGACTTATTTGGCGAGTATCAAGTAAAAACCAAAATTCCTTGTTTATCCTCGAAAAAGTGGTGTTAAATTCTTCAAAATTAATGTATTCGGGTATTTCTTCTTTGTAACTATAAAAGATTTCTTCCAGACATTCCGTTGAATTTTTTTCAAAATCCCACAAAGTATGGTCTAAATCAAAGAAGAGATGCTTTGGTTTCAATTTATGCAATTATAAGGCGTTCCACAGGCTGGTTGTTTACCAAGTGGCTTTCTATTATTTCCTCTACATCTTCCAATTGAACTTTGCCATAATGCACTCCTTCTGGGTACACAACCAGCGAAGGGCCAAGTGCACATGTATCTAAACAACCCGCTTTTTGGGCTCTAATTTCTATTTGCAGGTTTCTTGTTTTCAATCCTTCTTTAAAGGCTTCAACCAGCATCATTCCGTTTTCACTACCACAGCTTTTTTTAGGGGCTTCCTTGTCGTTTGTACAAATGAAAACGTGTTTTTTGAATTTCATTTTTTTATGTTTTTAGTTTAATGGCATTGAATTGCCAAATTGATTTTTTAAATTTATCTATGGAGGTTTTGTTTTGGAATCTATTTATCGTTCCAAATCTCCCAAGATTTTTCTGCCTGATATACCAGCATGTCATAGCCGTTTTTGGTGGCAGCTCCATTGTTTTTACATTGTATTAAAAACTGCGTTTCTCCAGGATTATACACAAGGTCGAAACAAAAATGCCCTTGGCCAATCATCTCATAATCTAAGTCAGGAAAACTTTTGATATTTGGATAAGTGCCTAAGGGTGTAGTATTTATAATTAATTTATGACTACTTAATAATTCATTAGCAATGCGATAATTAATAGTGTAGTCTGATTTAACTCTAGAAACTAGTTTAAAAGAAATTTCTAAGTCTTCTAATGCTACACAAATCGCCTTTGCTGCTCCACCATTACCCAAAACTAGGGCTTTTAAGTCATTTTTTTCTCCAAGAAATTCCGTCAATGATTTTTTAAAACCATAGTAATCAGAATTGTAGCCTTTCAATTTATTATTAGGTAAAATTTTTATCACATTCACCGCACCTATTCTTTGAGCAGCAGGGTCTATCTCATTCAAGAATGGCATCACATTTTGTTTGTGAGGAATGGTGACATTAATTCCGACCAAATTTTCTGTCTCAGCAATAATTTTTTCGAGCATTTCTATTTGCTCAATCTCCCAAAGATGATAGGTGTTTTCAGAAGATATGCCCAAATCTTTGAATTTGTCTGTGAAATATTTCTTTGAAAATGAATGCGTTAATGGAAAACCTATTAAACCAAAATTTCTCATGTAGCTTGTTTATTGAAAAATTTCATTTTAATTATTCCCCAAATCATTGGCATTATAGATACCACAACTATACCCAATACAACTTTTTCAAAATTAGCTTTCACCCATTCATTATTTCCTAAAAAGTAACCAATTAGGGTAATGCTATTTACCCATAAAACCGCACCAATTATACAATAAAGAATGTATTTACTGTAGGTCATACTTCCTGCTCCAGCCACAAAAGGTGCTATTGTTCGGATAATAGGCATAAAACGGGCTAAAATAACCGCTTTCCCTCCATGTGTTTCATAAAATGTTTCTGTTTGAGTGATATATTCGCGTTTTAAAAACAATATCTTTTCTCTGGATTTTATGAATTCACTGAATTTTTTGCCAACAAAATAGTTGACGTTGTCGCCTAATAATGCGGCAAATATTAATAATGGTATCACAATGCCGATGTCTAATTTTCCAGTAGTGGAGGCTAGTAAACCCACTGCAAATAACAAAGAGTCACCCGGCAAAAGGGGCATTACAATAAAACCAGTTTCCACAAATATTACCAAAAACAAAATTGCGTAAGTAAGTTTATCATATTCGGCTAAAAAACCTTGTAAAGTATTAAGTGGGTCTTTTAAAAAATCCAACAAAAAATGTATTAATTCCATATATTTCTAATCGTCTTGTCTTATTCTATCGTCTTGGTAATATCTTCCTAATTTGTATTTTTGTTTTACTTCGTCTGTAAGAAAAGTAGCAAAAGTATCTCCTCTAAGTCCTAAACGGATAGTTTCTAAAGGTATTATTTCGTTTGGTGCTATATTTCCAAGATTTACGTTGGTACCCACCAATTTCACAAAATACACTTGCTGCGATTTTTGAGGAGCTTCCCAAATTATATTTTCTGCAGAAATTGCATGTATTATTTCATCAACTAGGCCCTGACGCACTTCGCCTGAACTCCTGTACAAACCTATGTTTCCCCCTTCTCTGGCCTCACCAATTACTTTCCATGCACCAGCCTCTAACTCCGCTTTCATCATTTCTATCCATTTATAAGGAGCGAAAATCTTTTCGGCGTCTTTTGAGCCAACTTCCGAAAGCACTTTGCCTCTTGCTGCCAATTTTTTGATATAT
>JANNWE010000282.1:0-2400 GCA_031414675.1 Cytophagaceae bacterium | reverse complement strand
ATTTTTTCCCAAAGGCAGTGCCGGGATTAAACTGCATTCCTGTTGGACCATTGTGAAAATTTTGAATTGGAGGAAGAATATACGCCGCTTGGCCCTCCCATCTAGGCACATAGAGCTTTTCATCCATCCAAACTTTGTATTTGTTATTTTTTGGATCGGTATATTTCCCATATTGCCAGTTAGACCTCCAACCTGCATCCAATCCCTCCACTACATGCATTAAACGTTCACTCTCTCCAGGATGATCACCATCGTTATCTTCGGTAATAATATTCCCATAATGATCGAAAACAAATTCATGGGTATTGCGTAATCCTGAAGCAAAAACTTCAAAATCTGTTCCATCGGGATTGGATCTTACTATAACTCCTTCATTAGGATATTCATATTTCTTCCCATCCACAGCCGTTAAATTGGCTCCAATATCTCCAATCCCCCAATATATTCTTCCATCGGGCCCTTCAATTACTCCGCTCATTCCATGTCCACCAAAACCAATATGCACCGCATAACCGTGGCTAATTGACTTTTTAGTTTCATAAAAGCCATCACCATTTTTGTCGGTAAGACGCCACATATCTGGACCTGCACCTAAAAAAGCGTCCTTACCCCTTACCATAAAAGCACCTGCCACATCAGTAATTTCTTGATTTAAATCATGAAATACTCGAGTGGAAAGATCTGCCATTCCGTCCTTATTTCTGTCCTCAAGTTTCCACACTTCTTCTTTTTCAACTGCTAAGTCTTTCCAATCGTGTAAACCGTCTTCGTTTAAGTCTTTTAACCAAGAATTTTCTACACTTATTGAAGTGGCAAAGGTTTCTTTAAGAAATTTTCTTCGATCCTCTACAGTTTGTAGTGCAATAGAAGCAGTCATCCAGTTTTGATGACCTCGAATATCAAATTCCGAATTTTTTTGCCTATTTGTTCGAGATAAATATACTGCCCCAGCATCATCAATTGACATTGCTATGGGGTCGGGTGCTAGAGAATCTGATGCCCACAATTTCATTTCTAGTCCATCTGCCAATTTTATTGGAGTTTTAGCTCTGGTTTCTTTGAAATATTCAGACGGATTTGTATTATTTTCAGAAACAACTAAAAGGGAATCTTTTTTATTCGTTTTAATGCAGGAAAGAATAAAAATAACAGAGAAGAATAAATACAAATAGCTTTTAGCAACAAAATGAGGAGTTTTCATTTAAAAAATTTTAAGATTGAATAGTAATCCAAAAATAGGATAAAATTTACTGAAAATAGAAAAAGAATATTCAAATTTCTAAGAATACGTTTAAAATACTCAAAAAAAAAGGATTCAGAATAAACTGAATCCTTCTTTTTTGAGTTCTATTAATTATTTTTTACTTGTAACAATTGGCATTACTTTCATAGCTTCACCTTCGTTTTCTAATCTACGTTGCATAGCGTCAACAACTATAGGTGCAGCAATAAACAAGGAAGAGTAAGTACCAACAATCACACCAATGAACATAGCAAAAATAAAACCTCTTATGGTTTCTCCACCGAATATCAATAGAATTAATAATACTAATAGGGTGGCAACACCAGTTACGGCAGTTCTACTTAATGTACTATTCAATGCGTTGTTTATAGTAGTGGCAATTGGCTCTTTTGCGGACCCTTTTTCTCTAAGATACTCTCTAATACGGTCAAAAATTACCACCGTATCACTCATTGAATAGCCCATTAATGTCAAAACGGCACCCACGAATGCTTGATCAATATCTAATGAGAATGGTAAAAATCCATTCAATATAGAGAAGATACCCAAAATAACTAAAACATCATGAAAAAGAGCTACTACAGCTCCAAATCCAAAAGCCAAGCTCCTAAAACGAATATATATATATATAAATGTTAGAATCAAAGCATACATAATTGCTTTTAAAGAAGACCAAATGGTATCGTTAGCAATTGTTGGCCCCACTTTAGATGTAGACTGAATTTTGCCTTTATTACCAGTTAATTTGGTCATTGCATTTTCAAGGTCAGCATTTATTTGTTTTTCAACTTCCGGCTCAGTATTTTCAATTTTATAAGCAGAGGTTATTTTTACTTGATCAAAACCACCATAAGTCTTAACCTCTGGTGCAGATCCTGGAAATACAGCAGTAGCAGCTTGTCTGACGTCTTCGGTATTTACTGATTTTTCAAACTTTACAACGAAAGTTCTACCACCTTTAAAATCAACACCCAATCCAAATCCTCTTATGCCGATAGATACAGCACCAGCAAGAATAATTACGGAAGAAATAACATAGAAAGTCTTTCTTTTCTTAATGAAATCAATTTGGGAATCTTTAAATAACTTTTCAGTCCAAGCAGTTTTAAAATTAATTGTTTTCCCTCTTTTAATACTGTTTTCAAAAAACAATCTTG
>JANNWE010000281.1:0-2032 GCA_031414675.1 Cytophagaceae bacterium | reverse complement strand
AAAATATTTTTAACTATGCCTTTATGATTGCCTCGCTTTTTGTTACTATCTATTTCATTCCGTCGAATGCAACGTTTTGGAAAAATTTAAGTGGGGTAGTAGAAGATAAAAATTTTATTTATAGTGAAGATGAAACGGCTTTATCCTCCATAAAAATTGATAATACTGTTTCCACTGTTTTTGTAAATGGTTTAGGACAAAGTTTTTTGCCAATGCGTGAAGATTATGTTCATATCATGTTGGGTGCTTTGCCATTGTATATTCATCCTAAACCTGAAGATATAGCTATTATTGGACTAGGGTCTGGTTGTACTCTTTATAACGCCGGAGGTAGAAATATAACAAAACAGATTGATTGTTTTGAGGTGATTGTCAATCAACCAAAAGTGTTAGAGGAGTATGTAAAGCGAACAAACTTTGATGCTCCAACAAGAATTTTGAATGACAAGAGAGTTAACATGATTTTAAAAGACGGGAGATACACCCTCTATAATAGTTCAAAAAAGTATGATGTGATTGAAGCCGATGCATTACGCCCTAAATCGGCATATTCAGGAAATTTATATTCAGAAGACTATTTTAAATTATTAAAATCAAAATTGAAGGATGGTGGAATTGCCATCTCTTGGGTGCCAACCGAAAGAATTAGAAATGGATTTACTAATACTTTTCCTTATGTATATGAAGTAGTAAATACCTTGTTTCTCGGAAGTGAAACCCCATTGGATTTCGATAAGTTAAAAGTTTTTGAAAGACTCGAAAAAGAATCTTTAAAAGATTTTTATAAAAAGGCCGATGTAGATATTAATCCCATTTTAATTAATTGCATTAATACGCTAAAGGTTATTCAAACGGGGAAATTGACTAACAAAAAAGAGGTTAATTCGGATATGTGGCCTAAAGATGAATACGATTTTAGGTCGGAATTGCATTGAGTTAGAAATTGTTTTTTAACTAATTATTAGTCAACTTGTTGGTAATTAATAAATTGAGCTTGTTTTTGAAAATATTTTCTTTTAAGCCATTACGGATATCATATGTAAGGCTGTTTCTCCCAATTTTTGGTTTCCTGAAATTGTCACTTTTTCATAAGCTTGCGTGGGTGTTATACCTTTTGAAAAGAGTTTCCACGCTGTCTCTGGGTTAATACTAACAGTAGATTGGGCTTGAATATCATTGGAATTGGTTAGTATCCAAATGGTTTCTGTTTTTATTATTGTCCAATTGCCACCAATGTCAGATAGAACTTTTACCGTTATTGCAGTTCCGGTCTCTGCGATTTCATTACGATAGGTGTGAGGAAGTCCCTGCATAAATGTTTCAATAAATGGGTAAAATAGTTCTTTTGTGAATAATGCCTGCTTTCCGACGGCTTCCCTTATTTGTTGCTGATGGATAAATTTTTCAGTATATTCTCTTGCTATATGAAACCAATTTTTTGATTGGTCTTGTCCTGCCCAAGACACAGGAAAAATGGCCGTATCTTCTGGATTTAAAGTTTGTAAATGCTCTATAAATTGTTTCCCTGTTATTTCTAAAAGCTCAATCAGAACTTTTGGACTTAGTCTTTTGGTAGCATTAGTCCAGGAAGAATTTAATAGATTTAAGTAAGTGACCAAGTCTTGGTAAGAATTGATATTAGTGGATGTTTCTCCAAAATAGTTATCTCTGGAAAAAGATAGCGTCCTTAAATTGCCGTCAAGAAGATGAGATGCGATATCTTTTACTGTCCAGAGTTTTGCAATTGTTGGCAAATGCCATTCCTCTGCTTTTAATGATTTTAAAAGGGTAATAAGTAATTTGTCTAAAATAGGGAATAAGTGCAAAGTATGGATTGGATCTTTCTCTTGTAGAATCTTCATAGGCAAACTTATTTTTTAATTTAGTTTTCAGGGTAGAAAAAATTACCATTCTTTTCCAAATTTATTAAAGTTTTTTTAAAATCCTTAAATATTTTCTCTGTTTTTTTTGATTGATTTTACAAATATTTTATGGCTTTTTGCTTGCATACGTATAGGATATTAAAGATTTA